>JBDTMO010000001.1:0-32410 GCA_039934235.1 bacterium
GTCCGCTTAAAGACGCTTGAAATCTGCAGCGTTATCGAGAGGTCGTCCACAGCGTGTGTGTTAGCGGCATCCACAGACGGCAGTTCGATCTTGGTGACCCTGGCGCCCCGCCAGTCGTACCAGTCAACCACGTCTCCGGCGTAATTGACCACGACAATGGCGCCATCCCCGAGGCTCCCGCCTCTGAGACTCTGGCGGACCCACTGGAGGAAGTGGCCGCTCAGGCTGGCCTGAAAGGTGATCACTAAGGAATGAAGCGTCGGGAAGGTTGCGGTATGGAGCATTCCCACGTTCCTCCCGTTGAATTCGAGCACGGTCTTCGTCACATCGCTTGAGGCTCGCGTCATCTGCTGGGTTCCTTGTCGGGCTTCGAGATTGCTTTGGCGCCGGCATTCCGCGAGGACTTTCGCGAGTCACTGTACCGGTTGGTGGGCGCACTGACGGCCACCGGCGTCACGATGTTGATGACGACCGAGACGGTGGGCGGATCGGACCTTGGCTTCACGACGGAGAAGGTCTCGTTCATTACCGATGACATCATCGTCCAGCGCTACATCGAGATCGATGGCGCGCTGCGAACGGTGCTCGCGGTGCACAAGATGCGTGGCAGTGCGCACAGTCACGAGTTCCGTACCTACGACATCAACGCGAACGGCGCTGTGATTGGCGCGGCACTCCGAAATTTTCGGGGCATCATGACGGGAACCCCGGAGCGGATCACTGCTCCGGTGACAACGGATCACGATAGCGTGCAAGGCCATGGATAGCATGGTGGCGAGGGACTCGTTCCCGCGACATATGGAAAACGTGTCGGCGGCCTTTGCACTGACCAGCGGTGACGAGCACACCCTCATCTATGCCAACGCCGCGTTTCGAACGCTCGTGGCGGCGCAGGGAGAGCTGCGGCTTGGAGTTCCGATTGCCGACGCCATCTCGGCAAATGAACGGGCCGGGCTGGGCCTGGTGCTCGATGGCGCCTTTCGCACGGGCCGTATCGCGAGAAATCGACGCATCGGCGTCGTTGAAGAGGGTGTGCGGCCGTTGGCGTGCACGGTATGGCCGGATGCCGGGTTGAATGGCGATACAGAGCAACTGCTCATCGAGCTGCGCTTCGCGACGCAATCGGAGCTCACGCTCAACCTGCAGCGCGAGGTCGCAGAGCGGCTGCTGTTGAGCGCCTTGCGCGATCAGGATGCCGCGAACTCGGCGCTGCAATCGCGGCACCAGGCGATTTTCCTTGCGACGGAAAGCCGGCGGCTCTCCGAATCGCTCGACGAACGCGCGACGTTGACGGCGATGGAGCGGATGGCGCTGCCGCAAGTCGGCGCGTGGTGCATCGTCGATACGCTCGACGAGCACGACATGATGCATCGTCTTGCATGCTTTCACCCCGACCGGGGGAAGCAAGCGATTCTCGAGGTGCTGGACGGGCGATGGGTTCCGCATCTGGACGAAGAGTTCGGCGTCGCCGCTGCGTTGCGCTCTGGCGTGGGGACGACACTGGTCGATGATGTCGACGCTGCACTGGCCCGCAGCACGCAGGATCCGGAAGTCCTGCGGGCACTGCGCCAGATCGGCATCGGTCCGTTGCTCACTGTGCCGCTGGTGATACGCGACCGGTTGATCGGTGCGGTGACGTTCGTGGGAGGGCACGCGGGGCGACGCTTTACGCCCGACGACGTGGCCCTGGCCAAGGACCTCGCAGATCGGAGCGCCATGGCGCTCGATCGCGCTCGGCTCTATGGCGAGGCCATCGCGCTCAAGATTCTCGCGGAGTCTGCCAACCAGGCGAAAACGGCGTTCCTCGGCATGATGAGCCACGAGTTGCGCACGCCGCTCAACGCGATTGGCGGGTATGTGGATCTCATCGATCTCGAGGTGCATGGTCCGGTCACCGAAGCGCAGCACGTGGATCTGGCTCGCATCCGCAACAATCAGCGGTACCTCATGGGCCTGATCAACGACCTGCTCAACCTGACGAAGGTTGGCGGCGGTCACGTCGTGTACGACATC
Source organism: bacterium (assembly GCA_039934235.1). GTDB lineage: Bacteria > Gemmatimonadota > Gemmatimonadetes > Gemmatimonadales > Gemmatimonadaceae > AG11. Next base: position 2,014 of record JBDTMO010000001.1, read on the forward strand.
ACCACGATCGCTGCCCAGGAGATCCTCGAAGCAACGGTGGCGCTCATTGAGCCGCTGATCGTCCAGAAAGGCCTGATTCTCTACGACCACGGGTGTACGGGCAGCTTCATGTTGCGCGGCGACCGCGAAAAGGTGATTCAAATTCTCGTGAATCTCTTTTCCAACGCGATCAAGTTCACGCCGCCTGGTGGGCGGCTGTACATCGATTGCGACGCGACGATGGATCTCGTGTCGCTGCGCGTCACGGACACGGGCATTGGCATCGCATCGGAAAAGCTCGAAGCCATCTTCGAACCGTTCGTGCAGATCAACGACGGCCGGATGGGCCCGGAGGCCGGCATTGGACTTGGCCTCGCGATCAGCCGCAGCCTCGCGCGCGCCATGAATGGCGATCTCACGGTCGAGAGTGCATTGGGCGAAGGCGCACGATTTACGCTGACGCTCCCCCGCACACTGATCGAGGTTGTCGCGACGGACGCGCCGGATTAGCCTAGTGCTCGTGCGCACTCGACTGACAACCCATCTTCCCCTCCTGTTCGCGCTCGTGACAGCGCGCGCGCTGGCGCAGGCGCAGCCCGCGACGCTTTCGCGTACCGAGCAATCGATCGTCGCTGCGGTCGATACGCATAACGCGGCGGCGCTCTCGTTACTGGAGCAAATCGTCAACATCAACAGCGGCACGCACAACTTTCCCGGTGTGCGCCAGGTTGCCGACGTTCTTCGCCCGCGATTCGACGCGCTGGGCTTCACCACCAAATGGGAAGACGGCGCGGCGTTCGGGCGCGCGGGCCACCTCGTTGCGGAGCATCCCGGTCCCGGACCAAAGTTGCTGCTCATCGGGCATCTGGACACGGTATTCGAGGCAAGTAGCCCCTTCCAGAAATTCGAGCGGCTGGACGACTCGACCGCTCGCGGTCCGGGCATCATCGACATGAAGGGCGGCGACGTCATCATTCTTCACGCGCTCATGGCGCTACAGGACGCGGGCGTGTTGTCGCGCATGCACGTGGTCGTGGTTCTCGACGGTGACGAGGAAGAGGCGGGCCACCCGGTGAGTGCTGCGAGACGCACGCTCGTCGATGCAGCCAAGGGTGCAGTGGCCGCACTTGGATTCGAGGATGGCGCTGGTGACCCGAAAACTGCTGTCGTCTCGCGGCGCGGGGCGACGAGTTGGACGTTGCGCACCGGCGGAAACGCGGGTCACGCGTCGCAGATCTTCAACGCGGAGATCGGTGCCGGCGCGGTGTTCGAGGCGTCGCGCATCCTCAACGCGTTCTACACCAGGCTCTCGGGCGAACGCTATCTGGCGTTCAGTCCGGGGCTCGTTGTCGGCGGCTCGAACCTCACGCTGGACAGCGCGGGGACGAATGGCACGGCGTCAGGCAAGCGCAACGTGGTGAGCAAGGAGGTCGTCGTCACCGGCGACATGCGCACGGTGTCGCCCGAGCAACTCACGAGCACGATGGCCGCGATGCGCGCGATCGTTGCGGAGCATCTGCCGGGAACCACGGCGTCGATCACGTTCGACGACGGATATCCGCCCATGGCACCCAGTGCCGGCAACCAGCGGTTGCTGGCGATGTATGATCGGGCGAGTCGTGATATTGGCGCGGGCTCCGTTACCGGCGTTGATCCGTCGCGCGCCGGTGCAGCCGACGTCGCATTCATCGCCGCAATGGTGCCGAGGAAGATCGACGGCATTGGTCTCTCTGGTCACGATGACCACAGCGCCAAGGAAACGGCGGACTTGCGCATGCTGCCGGTACAGACAAAGCGCGCGGCGCTGGTTCTACATCGGTTGACCACAATGAAAGCAGAGACGCCGGTTCCGTAAAACGGTGAACGGTGAACGGTGAACGGTGAACGGATTCGCCAGCAATCTGCGTCCGTATGGCGTACGCTTCTTGTAGACTCGCACCTCCGCTTGCCCCTCCATTAGCCCACAACAACAGATGAAGGCGATTACTCTCGCACTGTCCGCGGCGTTCATCATGACGCCGTTGCTCTTGCGCGCGCAGGAGCGCGAGGACCGAACGCTGCTCACGCAGGCGCAGATGACCGCCATCATCAACGAAGTGTCCGGCGAGCGCGCAATGCATCACGTGCTCGAGCTCGTGCCCTATCAGCGCGTGCGCAAGCCGAGCGAGTACGCTGGCCCGTATCGCGAAAGCAAGGTCATTGCGGATTTTGCGAAAGAGTACGGATTCAGCAATGTGGCCATCGAGACGTTCGGCGCTGCCGGCGCCATGACGCCGCAGCCCACGCAGGGCGAGCTCTGGATCACAAGTCCGCGGAGCGTAAAGCTGTTCGACATTCACGATCTCGCGCTTGCACTCGCCTCGACCAACGCCAACGGTGACATCTCCGCCGAGTTGATCGACGTCGGCGCTGGACGCGCGCAGGACTTCGAGGGCAAGGACGTAAAAGGCAAGTTTGTCCTCTCATCCGGCAACACGGGCGCTACCTACGCGCTCGCCACACAGCGTGGCGCCATCGGCGTCCTCGGCATCAGCGCCATCGGCTTTCAACGCGCCGCGGATTTCCCGAATCAGATTGTGTGGAGCACGGTGAATGCACAACCGGGCACCGTTGCCTGGTCCGTAACGCCGGAAGTGCAGCACAATCTCGCCGCGCAGCTTACACGTGGCGACAAGATCACCATTCGCTCGATCACGAAAAGCGTGATGGTGCCCAACAAGCAGGAATACGTGCATGCCGAGATTCCCGGCGACGGCAGCACGACGCAGGAAGTCGGTATCAGCGGCCACCTGTACGAAGGTTTCATCAAGCAGGGCGCGAACGATGACAACTCGGGCTGCGCGCTCATCCTCGAGATCGGCCGCGCGTACATCAAGCTCATCGCCGAAGGCAAGCTGCCGCGTCCGAAGCGCACGATCAACTTTCAGTTCGTCCCTGAAATCTCCGGTACGAATGCGTATCTCACCGCGCATCCCGACAAGGAGAAGGCGATTATCGGGACGCTCAACTTCGACATGGAAGCCATTCGCGTTTCGCAGAGCCGCAGCTTCTGGGTGCTGCAGCGGACGCCCGACACCTTTCCGTCGTATCTCAACGACATCGCGCAGAGCATGATGGAGTATGTCGCCGACATCTCGCGCGAGCGTGTGCGCTTTCGCCGCTCTCCGTCCGGCTACTCCCCGACACAGCCAGTCGAGTCGCCACGCGGGAGCAAGGACGCGTTCTACATCAAGATCGACAAGCACTACGGATCGAGCGATCACGTGACGTACATGCAGCACGGCATTCCAGCCGTCATGTTCATCACGTGGCCGGACATGTGGTACCACTCGTCGGAGGATACGCCGGACAAGCAGGACCCCACGCAATACAAGCGTGCCGCCGCGGTGGGACTTGGCGGACTTGCCGTGATCGCCACCGGAACCGATGAGATGGCGGCGCGGGTCGTCGCGGACAATCTCGGGCGCGGGCTTTCGCGCATGGGCGAGTCACACACGAAGGGCCTGGGCTATATGTCCGATGCGGCCGATGGCGCCGGCCTCATGCAAGCGTACAAGGAGGCGCGCGTCGCCATTCAGCACCAGGCAACGATCGAGAAGGCCGTCGTGCGCTCCGCGAGCGTTCTCTGGACGAACGTGGATGACGGCAAGAAGAAGACAGCGGCGTTCGAACCGCTGATCGATCAACGCGCGTCGTCGCTGATGAACGAGGTGAAAGCGGCTTACCAGCTTCAGGCCATGCAACGGAAGGTGGCAGCAACGGAGCCCGTTGCGACGGCGGAGGAGCGCACGGCGTCGAACCTCATGATCGAGCTGGTACCTGTCGCGGCTCCGGCAGCGGCGCCAGGCGCAGCCGGCGGTGGCCGAGGCGGTGGTGGTGGCGGTCGTGGTGGCGCGGCGACAGGATTCCCTGATGAGTTCAACGCCGAATTTTCGCTGCTGATGCCAAAGAAGATGTCCGTCCTCCAAGTTCGCGACTTTCTGTCTGGCGAGTTTACGCCACTGCCATTGGCGGATGTGCTGGCCGCGTTGCGCGCTCGTGAGACGCAGGGATCGATCAAGCTCGTTCCGCGGAGCGGAAGGTAGGCCGCATGCACCTCATGTTCGCCGAAGATGATCGCCAGCTCCGCGCGTCGATTTCGCGCGGACTGCGCGAAGCGTCGTACACCGTGGATCAGGTGTCGAACGGACCGGCAGCGTTAGCGCTCGCCGAGACGAAGCACTTTGACGCGATCATCCTCGACGTGCTGCTGCCGGGGTCGAGCGGTGTCGAGGTGTGCCGCGCCATCCGCGAGCGCGGCGACGCTGTGCCAATTCTCATGCTGACGGCGCTCGACAGCGTCGAGCAGCGCATTGCCGGCCTGGACGCAGGGGCCGACGACTATCTCACGAAGCCCTTTGACTTTGGCGAACTGCTCGCGCGCGTGCGAGCGCTCACCCGACGCCATGGAATCGCAGCGCCGATTCTCACGGTCGGCGATCTCGTGATCGATACGAAGCGGCATTCCGCCCATCGTGGCGCGCGAGAGATTGTGCTCACGGCAAAAGAGTTTGCGTTTCTCGTGTACCTGGCGCGACACGTGGGCACCGCGGTGAGCCGCGCGGACCTCATGAAGCACGTGTGGGAGAATACCCAAACCCACTACTCCAACATCATCGACGTCTACGCCAGCCGGCTTCGCCGCAAGATCGACGACGGCGAGGAAGTCGCGCTGTTCTCGACGGTGCGAGGCACGGGATTCATGCTCGAGGCGCCTGCGTCCGCGCCATCTGCCAGCGGGCATACCGCGCGAAAAGAGTAACGCGCGGTGCGACAATGGCCGTCGTCGCTCCGCTCGCGCCTCACGCTGTGGTACACGGTTCTGCTCGGCGTCCCACTCATTGCGTTCGCGTTGGTCTGTTACTTCATCTTTGCGGGAACACTGCAGGCCCGCACGGATCGTTTTATAGGCGATGCATTGACGGCGTTTGCGCGCGAGGTCGTGGCCGAACGCCGCTTGGCGCTTTCGATCGAAGCGGCTATTCGGAGCACGGCCGAGGAGGTTCGCTTTCGGGACCTGCGCATAGCAATCCTGGATGACGCGGGTCGTGTGATTGCGGCAAGTGATGCCGGAGAGAACGAGCGCGCGACAGCGGTAAGCCAGAGACCCAACGCAGCCACGCGGTTACTGGCCGCGATGCAGCGACTCGATCCACACACGATGCACGCGCTTACCGTAAACGAAGGCGACGGTGACTATCGCGTCGTCGTGCGGCCGCTGGCTGTCACGGGGCGGCAGTTCGTCCTTGCCGGCGCGTATTCGCTGAGCGACAACGCCGCGGTGCTGCAGCGCATTCGTGAAATGTTCATCGTGGTGATTCCCATTCTCATGCTGTGCGCGGCAGCGGGTGGATACTACCTGGCCAAGCGAAGCCTTGCGCCGATGGCGTTGATGGCCGTGCATGCCGCTGACATTGGAATCACGAACCTTCACGAGCGGCTCCCCGTTGGCGGGGGCGACGAGCTCGTGGGGTTGGCGACCGTGGTGAACGGACTGCTCGACCGGCTCGAGCTCTCATTCGCGCAACAGCGGCAGTTCGTGGCGGATGCGTCGCACGAGCTTCGCACGCCGACGGCCATCGTGCGTACGGAAGCGGATGTCACGTTGTCGCGCGAGCATCGCGACGAGGAGGAGTATCGAGCGTCGGTGACGATCATGCAGGACGCCGCACGTCGGCTTACGCGGATCGTCGATGATTTATTCCTGCTTGTGCGCGCCGACTCCAGCCAACTCGTGGCGCATCCAACTGCGCTGTACCTGGAGGAGCTGGTTGCGGACGTGGCGCGCGGGCTGCGATCGGTGGCGGAGGCGCGCGGCGTGCAGATCGAGCTTCACCTGCTGGGAGACGCCGCCTTCCACGGTGATCCGGATATGCTCGGCCGACTGCTCCTGAACCTGCTCGACAATGCCATCAAGCATTCCCCCGAGGGCGGCACGGTGGACGTGCAGATGGTTCGCCAGGGCACGTGGTACGAGCTCAGTGTGGCCGATGAGGGCGGCGGAATTCCAGCCGAGTTGCATGAGCGCATCTTTGAGCGCTTTTACCGCGTGGACGTGTCGCGTTCGCGCGATGACGCGAGTGCGACGAGCGGTGCTGGACTCGGGTTGGCGATAGCGAGGCGGATTGCGGAGATGCACTCCGGGACCCTCGCATTGGCGGAGTCGAGGGTGGGGAGAACGGTATTCCGGTTAAAGCTGCCAGTGGAGGGCGCGGGCTGATTTTCTCGTAATGCGACTTGGTGTCGCCTGCGCGTGAACCGCAGAGTTGATATGAGAAAGGCCTTCCCCTGGCCGGTCGCGGCGTAGCAATACAGCATGCTCGCCAGTTCGATGACCGTTAACGGGCCCGCAGCCCAGATGCCAGAGGTCGGCCATGTCTCCCAAGCGGACGCTCTTCCCGAAGGTAACAATCGGATTGGATCTTGGCGATAAGATGAGTCAGGTGTACGAGATCGACACGCACGGTGAGCCCCTGTGTGAGGCGAAGGTCGCCACGACCCCCGACGGGCTGCAGCGCCATTTCGGCGGCCGCCCGCGGTGTCGCGTGGTGCTGGAGGTGGGCACCCATTCGCCGTGGGTGTCGCGCCTGCTCGCGGAGCTCGGACACGAGACCATCGTGGCGAATCCCAGCGCGATGTACGGCACGCGCCGGCGCCGGCGCCGCAATGATCGGCTCGATGCGGCGTTTCTCGCGCGCCAGGGCCGTGCCGATGTCGCGCTCCTCTATCCCATTCACCATCGCGGGCTGGAGGCGCAGCAGCATCTGGCGATCATCCGCGCCCGGGATGAGATCGTGTCCCTTCGCACGGCGTTGATCAACCACGTGCGCGGGGCCGTGAAGTCGGTCGGGGGCCGCCTGCCCACGTGCAGTGCCGAGGCGTTCCCCAAACGCGTGGTGGCGGCGATCCCGGCCGGCGTGGTCCCGGCCCTGCAGCCGATGGTCGAGACCATTACGGACCTCACCCGCCGCATCGACGCGTACGACGCGCAGGTGGCGCAACTGGCGGCGCGCTATCCCGAAGTGCAGCGGCTGCAGCAACCGAGTGGCGTCGGGCTGTTGACCGCACTGACGTACGTCTTGCTCGTGGAGGACCCGCGGCGCTTCCACCACAGTCGCTCGGCGGGGGCCTACTTCGGGCTCGTGCCGCGGCTCGATGAGAGTAGTGCGTCGTCGCCGCAACTCCGCATCTCGAAAGCCGGGGATGAATTGGGTCGCCGATTGCTCGTGAATGCGGCGCATTACATCCTCGGCCCGTTTGGGCCGGACTGTACGCTCCGACGGTTCGGCACGGCGATCGCGCAGCGTGGGGGGAAGAATGCCAAGAAGCGCGCCGTCATCGCCGTCGCCCGCAAGCTCGCGGTCCTCTTGCATCGGCTGTGGGTGAGCGACACCCCGTATGATCCGAACTATGCGCACCACCGCGCGGCGTGATTCGCGCGCGCCCGCACGGCAGGAATTGTCACCGGAGATTGCCATGACGTAGTCACACCGACGCTGCGATCCGACAACCGACGCGCCTCGATTCCTCGTTCTTGGTGACTGCGATCTGCGCCCTGCCCCTTAGAGGTCGCCGCAGAGTTGGTCAGCACCAGGCGAGGGATCCTCGAACGGACACCAACATGCACCGGAGCGCGCTGCGCTCCACTCGAGTGCGGATAGAAGAGCGGGTACGAGGAGCGGTTGTCGAGCATCGTCACGGGGGAACGAGGCCCGCCACGTCGGGCCTTGCAAAAACAGCCTTTCTCATAGAAGGGACGCAGAGGAGCAGAGGGCGCGGAGGAGAGCCAAGGTGCAGATCCTTCGACTCGCTACGCTCGCTCAGGATGACATCCTCGGCGCCCCTGGCTCCTCTGCGGTCCTCCGTCCTGCAGTCCTCCGTCCTGCGGTCCTGCGGTCCTGCGGTCCTGCGGTCCTAGAAGCGTACTCCCACTGTTAGTGGAATCGTCAACAGCGCGTGTCCGTCCGCCAGCATCACATGCATCCGCGCCTCGCCAACGGCGGTGAAGCCGGTCAGCGGAATCTCGACGCCGGTGCCAAAGTTGAACCCCGGACGCGTGCCCTCCCTCGTCGCGTTGTAAATCGCGATGCCGCCCGTCACGAAGGTCTGCGCCGCGGCCTTCTGCAGCCGATACACGATCGTGGTGCCGAGTGACAGGACATTCGAGTCGTCGCCGGCGTGGCCGGATTTGAGGGCGAAGCGCTGGAACGTCGCCTCCCCGCGCAACGAATACGGCTGGCCCGATACCGCGTATTCCACCATGCCGCCCACCAGGTACCCAGCGGCGTGATCGTCGGCGAGTTGCCCGGCTGGAATAGCGATGCCTGCCGTCACGCCAAACAGCGGCACGTAGTAGTCGGACTCCGTCCGCGGCGCAGGTGCCGTCGGCGGGCCCGACGCCTGTGCCCCGGCGGCGCTGGCCACCGTGGCCGCAAGGGAGACAGCGAGAGCCAATGATTTTGTCAGGTGCATGAGTGCGAGGTGAAAGGTGTCGTCCTGAGCGAGTAGTTCCAAGTTGTCATCCTGAGCGAGCGCAGCGAGTCGAAGGATCCGCACATCGTCGCCCCACAAACATTTACAGCAGTTCCGAGTTGTCATCCTGAGCGAGCGCAGCGAGTCGAAGGATCTGCACCTCGCCGCGCCACAAACATCTACAGCAGTCGCGCAATCCATTCCCCGACGTAATAGCCCACGGCGGCGACACCGAGTCCGACGACGAACATGTCGATCCCGGAGCGGAACACGCTGCGCCCCGTAAAGACCGACCGCGCCGCACCAACCACCCAGTGTGACAGCATCGACACCGCAAACGCGACAATCGCGGCCGTATGCCCGTCGAGAAAGAAGAACGGCAACACCGGAATGAGCGCACCAATTGCCGTAGCGGTGCCGGTGATCCAGGCCTCACGGAACGGCGACGTCGCCGACTCGCTGATGCCTAGCTCCTCCTGTACCTGTTCGGCCAGCATCTGTTCCGGATCCGCCATCACTTGCGTTGCGAGCGCGTACGCGTGCTCGCGATCGATGCCCTTTGCTTCGTATATCAGCGCAAGCTCGTCACGCTCGATTTCGGGCATTAGGGCAATCTCATCGCGCTCCATGGCGATCTCGTGCGCGTAGACTTCGCGTTCGCTCTGCGCGGCGAGGTAGCCGCTCGACCCCATCGACAACGCATCGGCGATGAGGCCGGCGACGCCCGCGACGATGACCGCGTGATAGTTCGCCGCCGTCGATGCGCCAATGACGCCCGCGACCAGGCCAAAATTCGCCGTCAGGCCGTCGTTGAATCCATAGATGACGTTGCGCATGATGCCGCCAGCGCCCGTCCGGTGCCACGGCTCACCCGTCCTGCCTGCCACCGCGTTCAGCGTCGTCGCATGCTCGGCAGATTCCTTCGCGAGCAGCAACGCTTCATCGCGACCGGCCACGTTGCGGGCCGTGGTGCGATGCATGTCGAGATACGCCTTGACCTCACGTCCTTCTTCCGCCAGCAACATGGGAAGCAGGAAACTTGGCCCAAGCCGACGCCCGAGAAATGCGAGCAGCCGAGTGCGCGCAGTCGGGCGATGCGGGCCAATGCGCCGGCCGTGTTTCTCGAGCAGACCGGCCCAGATTTCGAGGTGCCTGTCCTCGACGTCTGCCAGGCGCCGGTAAATGTCCTGTTTCGCCGAGTCGGGCTCGGCCTCCGCGAGGAGGCGGTACAGGTACGCTGCGTCGGCTTCGTCCTGCCAATGATGCTCGAACGACTCCAGGTCGGGTGCTCCCGACTGCTCGGCAGTCGGCGGGGTGAGGGTAGCCATGCTCGTAATATGACATCATGGGGAAGACTGAGAAGGCAACCCTCCGGAGAACACGTGGTGTCAGACCGGGTGAGCTTCCCACTGGACCCGAGGACCCCAACAATGCGATTGACCACACTCTTCGCTCTTGCCGCGGCCACGACTGCCGTTACGCATCCCGCCAGCGCTCAGGTCGATAGCCGGGTGCGCGTTGTAACCCCACCCGCCACCGCCCGCGTTTACAGTTACGATCGCGACGAACCGGAACACCGCGCGGCACTTGGCGTCGGTACCCAGGCGACCGGGACGCTTCGAGATACCCTCGGCTTGATGATCACCTCGATCACCAAGGGTAGCCCAGCCGAAAAAGCCGGCCTCGAAGAAGGGAATCGCATCGCGGCGATCAACGGCGTGAGCCTCCGCATCAATGCCGCGGACATCGAGGACAACGAAATGTCGAACGCGCTCACGCGCCGCCTCACGCGCGAGCTCAGCAAGTCGAAGCCCGGCGACGAGGTGGAGCTGAAGGTCTACAAGGACGGCCGCACGCAGAGCATCAAGATGAAGGCGGCGGACTCCAACGTTCTCTTCGCACGCGTCGATGACGTGCGGTACACCCGCGCGGATGCCGACAATCGGCCCGCACTCGGGTTCAGCATTGGCAACACCGGGAGCCGCCGCGACACGCTCGGCGTGCTGGTGATGAGCGTCGCCGACTCGACGCCGGCGGCCAAGGCTGGAATCGAGGAAGGCAATCGCATTGCCGCCATCAATGGTGTGAACCTCCGCGTGGCGCACGACGACGCGGGTGATCGTTGGCTCGGCAGCACCAAGGCACAGCGGCTGCAGCGCGAAATCGGTGCGCTCAAGCCGGGCGACAACGTGACGTTGAAGGTCTACTCCAACGGTCAATTCCGTGATGTCACGCTGAAGGTGGCGCGCGCCGGTGACCTGCCGAAGAATGGATCGACGATGTACTTCGGAGGTGATGGCTTCGGGCGCTCGTTCATGACCATGCCGCCAATGCCCGCAATGGCGCCCATGATGCCAATGGCGCCCATGATGCCAATGGCGCCAATGGCGCCGATGGCACCCATGCCGTCGATGGACGGTTTCCGCTACGAGGTCAGGCCCGAGTTTGATCGTGATATGGAACGCGTCCGCGTGAACCTCGACCGCATCCGTCCAGAGGTTGAACGCAACCTTGAAGGCGTACGCGTGCAGCTCGACAACATCCGGCCCCAGATCGACCGCAACCTCGAAGGCATGCGGGTGCAACTCGACAACATCCGGCCACAGATTGAACGGTCAATGCGACAAGGCAGTGAAGCGCGCGCACGGATCGAAAGCATTCGTCCACAGCTCGAGCGTATGCGCATGGAGCTCCCGCGCGCGCAGCAGATCCGCATTACGCCCCGCGTGCGCGTGGCGAATGTGATCGTCTAGACGCAAGGCGTGTCGTCCTGAGCGCAGCGAAGGACCTGCACCTTACCCGGCGCAGGTCCTTCGCAGCATTCGGGACCACGGAATTTCTAGAATTCGATCTGCGCCCCGAGCTCGACCACCCTGTTCGGCGGGATCTGGAAGAATTCCGTGGCCGATCGCGCGTTACGCGACATGAGGGCGAAGAGCTTTTTTCGCCACCGCGACATTTTCGCCGTGCCAGTGAGCACGAGCCGCTCGCGACCCAGGTAGTACGACGTGTCCATCGGTGGGACGGGCACGCCCTCCTTCGCGACCTGGGCAAGCACTTCCGGAATGTTTGGTGATTGCATGAACCCGAACGTGGCCACCACACGGTGGAAACCAAGGCCGAGCGATTCGAGCGCCACGCGACGTTCTGCGGGTACTTCTGGAATGCCGCGGGTTTGCACGCTGAGCAGCACGACCGTTTCGTGCAGCACCTTGTTGTGCTTGAGGTGATGGAGCAGGACGACGGGAACGCCGCCGGTGCTCGATGTCATGAACACCGCTGTGCCCTTCACGCGCACGGGTGGATTGCGACTCAAGCTCGTGAGAAACGTGTCGAGCGGCAGTGAATTGCTCTCCTGGATTTCGCCGAGCTGCACGCGTCCGCGCTTCCACGTGCTCATGAGGATGTAGACGCTGATGGCGAGCAGGAGGGGAACCCAGCCGCCGTGCTTGAGCTTGACGACGTTCGCGGCGAGAAACGAAAGATCGATGCAGAGGAATCCTCCAGCGAGCAGCGCGACCCTCGGTTTGGACCATCCCCATTGTCCAAGCGCGACGACGCCGAACAGGATGCTTGTAATGGCCATCGTTCCCGTGACGGCGATTCCATACGCAGCACTGAGGGGACTCGAGCCCCTGAAGGCGACAACGAGGATCAGGCATCCGATCATCAACGCCTTGTTGACTTCGGGAATGTAGATCTGCCCGGCGACGCGATCCGATGTGTGGATGATCTGCATGCGCGGCGAGTAGCCGAGCTGGATGCTTTGCTGCGTGAGTGAGAATGCGCCGGAGATCAGTGCTTGCGATGCGACAATCGCCGCCGCAGTCGCGATGATCAGCAGCGGCCACTGAAACGCGTCCGGCGCGAGCAAGTAGAACGGATTGCTGGCCGCCGATGGTTCGCGAAGCAGCAGCGCGCCCTGGCCGAAATAATTGAGCATCAGTGCCGGGAGCGCGCCGACGAACCACGCAATGCGGATGGGCCGTTTGCCGAAGTGCCCCATGTCGGCGTACAGCGCCTCGCAGCCAGTGATGCAGAGAACCACAGCGCCGAGGGTGAGAAATCCTGCTGTGCCGTGCTCGACGAAGAAGAGCACACCATGCCATGGATTGATCGCTTGCAGCACCATCGGTGCGCCAAGGATTGCCCGGGTACCGAGCGTACCGATCGTAATGAACCACACGACCATGATGGGGCCGAACGCGCCTCCGACGCGCGCCGTTCCCAACCGCTGCAGCATGAACAGCGCGAACAGGATCACCACCGTGATTGGCACGACGAGCCGCACAAGGCCGGGGTTGCCGACCTCCAGCCCTTCCACGGCGCTGAGCACTGAGATCGCCGGCGTGATGACGCCTTCACCCAGCAACAACGACGCACCGAATAGCCCGAGACCAATCAGCAGGAAGCGCTTACGCTTGTCGTCGTCCCGCCGCTTCTGCTGGAGCAACAGCGCGAGCAGGGACAGGATGCCACCTTCGCCGCGATTGTCCGCCCGAAGGACGAAGCCGATGTACTTGACGCTGACGACGACGACGAGCGACCACAGGATGAGCGACAGCACGCCAAGCACGTTGGCGGTCGTCGGATGGATGCCGTACTCCGCCTTGAAGCACTCGCGAAGTGCGTACAGAGGGCTCGTGCCGATGTCGCCGTAAACCACACCGAGCGCCGTAACGGTCAGCAGCGCGAGCCGGCGTCCCGTTGGATGGACTGGCGCGTGACCGTGGTCATCGAGTGAAGCCGGGACTGTATATCGAACGCCGTCAGTCATATGGCCGGTGAACGTGTGACGACATGCCTGTGCCGCATGCAGATCTTCAAACTACGCGACGAGCGCAGCACGGCGAGCCGCTCAGCGTGCTCAGGCGGCGTGGTGCCAAGTCCTGCCTCAGAACTCGATCTGCGCCCCAAGCTCCACCACGCGGTTTGGCGGAAGCTCGAAGAACTCAGTGGCCGAGCGTGCGTTCCGCGACATGAACGCGAAGAGCTTCTTGCGCCAGCGCATCATGTGTGCGTCGCCGGTGAGCACCAGGCGCTCATGCCCGAGGTAGTACGACGTGCCCATTTTGGGCAATGCAATGCCGCGCGCTTCCACGGCCTTCAGCACCTCGGGAATGTTCGGCGATTCCATGAAGCCAAACGTGGCCATGACGCGGTGAATGCCGTGGCCCAACGATTCCACCGTCAATCGCTGATCGTCGGGAACCGATGGGACGCCGCGAGTCTGCACGCTGAGCAACACCACCGTCTCGTGCAGCATCTTGTTGTGCTTGAGATGATGCAGCAGCACGACCGGCGTTCCATTCGGCGTCGACGTCATGAACACCGCCGAACCACTCACGCGCACGCGCGGCTTGCGTCCGAGATCCTCGAGAAAGAGATCGAGCGGAAGTGCGCTCCTGGACTGGATGTCGTTGAGCTCCGATCGTCCACGTTTCCACGTGCTCATGAGCACGTAGATACCAACCGCCATGGCAAGCGGTACCCACCCGCCGTGTTCGATCTTCACGATGTTCGCAATGAGGAACGACAGGTCAATGGCGAGGAACGAAGCCGTGAGCAGCACGACGTGTGGCAGGCTCCAGTTCCAGCGACTCCGCGCGACCACGGCAAATAGCAGCGAGGTGATGGCCATCGTCCCCGTGACGGCGATGCCGTACGCTGCACTCAATGCACTGGAGTTCTCGAAGGAAATGACGAGCAGCAGGCAACCCACCATCAACGCCTTGTTCACCTCGGGCACATAGATCTGTCCCGCTTCGTGCGCCGATGTGTGGATGATCTGCATGCGTGGGCAGTAGCCGAGCTGCACACTCTGCTGCGTGAGCGAGAACGCGCCGGAGATCAATGCCTGTGAGGCGACGACGGCCGCCGCTGCGGCGATGACGATCAGCGGCCACTGGAGTGCCGTCGGCGCCATCAGGTAGAACGGATTGCTCGCCGCCGTTGGATCGCGCAACAGGAGGGCGCCCTGGCCGAAGTAATTCAACACGAGCGCGGGCAACACAACGATGAACCATGCCACGCGAATGGGACGTTTACCGAAATGCCCCATGTCGGCATACAGCGCCTCACCGCCCGTGATGCACAACACCACGGCGCCGAGTGTGAGGAAACCCGCCATTCCATGGTCGCGAAAAAACCATGCGCCGTGCATGGGATTCATCGCGTACAGCACGGCGGGCGTCGCGATGACGCTACGTACACCAAGGACAGCGATGGTCAGGAACCAGACGAGCATCAGCGGACCGAATGCGCTGCCGACACGCGCCGTCCCGAATCGTTGCACCATGAACAGGGCAAAGATGATTGCGAGGCTGATCCACATGACGAACGGTGCGAGCGAGGGCGTATTGACCTCGAGCCCCTCGACGGCGCTCAACACGGAGACCGCCGGTGTAATGACGCCGTCGCCATAGAGCAGCGCCGCGCCGAAGATGCCCAGCGCGATGAGGACGATTCGTCGACGGCTGTCGTCTCGCCCCTTCTGCTGGAGCAGGAGTGCCAACAGCGCGAGGATGCCGCCTTCGCCCCGGTTGTCCGCGCGGAGAATGAAGACGATGTACTTGACGCTGACGACGAGGATCAGCGACCAGAGGATCAGGGACAGGACGCCGAGGATGTTTTCCGGAGTCGGCGTGATGCCGTACTCTTTCTTGAAGCACTCACGAAGCGCGTAGAGTGGGCTCGTGCCGATGTCGCCATAGACGACGCCGAGCGCTGTGAGTGAGAGCAGTGCGAGACGTTTTCCCGTCGCTGCTTCGCGAGCGGGCACCTCGTGCACCGATGTGTAGGACAGGGTGTGGGACGACATTGCAGAGATGGCGGTACCGCATCGCCGGCCCATCGTGGGAACGGCTGAAGCCGGAGACGCGTGCGCCCCCGGCCTCCTTCAACATACGCGCCTGTCCGCCTTCCGGCAGTCGTTCAGCCCAGGCTGCCGTCTACGCCTTGGCGGCGAGTGCCTCGATTTCCTTTGCGGCCCGGTCAAGAATTTCGGCGATTTGCTTGAGCAACGCCTGATCGTGAACGGCATCGGTCGCGCGGCCGTACGTCGCTTTTCCAACCCGCCGGAACGCGCCGTGCACCTCGGCCATCGGCTCATCCAGGAAGTGGCCAACCAGCTTGGCGATGCGGTCGAAGATGTTGTCGACCGTCTCGCGGTTCTCGGCCAGGTGTGCTCGGCCTTCGTCGGTGATTTCGTACACCTTCTTTCCCTCCGGGCCGGGGACGATCCGTGCGTAGCCCAGATCCTCGAGCAGTTGGAGGGTGGGGTAGACCGTTCCGGGGCTCGGTGCGTATGCGCCGCCGAACTTTTCCTCGAGGGCCTTGATGATCTCGTATCCGTGCCGGGGTTTTTCCTCGAGCAGCCGGAGGACGACGTAGCGCAGGTCGCCCTGCTCGAACATCCGTCCGCCGCGCCAGCGGCCTCTAGGGCGGCCCTCGGCGCCGAAGAATCCGTTCATGAAGCTTGCGTCCCAACCCCACTTTCCCCGGGCGTGGTGTGAGGATTCGGGTCGGGCGTCCCACGTCCAGAAGCAGTCGCGCATGGTGTCCTCCGCTCGAAACGAGCGATATATCTTGGGTTGAGCTGAAGATATATCGGCCGATATATCTTAGTCAAGTCCACGCGGAGGTTTGCGCCTGACGTGTGCGACTATGCTGCTTGCCGGACCTTGGCCCTGTGAACGCGCGCGGGCGGTTGCTTCGCCCGCCAGCGCCATCGTGCGCCGATCGCAATCACCACGGCCAATACGCAGAGCTCGATGAACACTTTCTCTCCATCGAGGTAATCGATGTCGCGGTCCTTGAGTGCGGGATCGGTGAGAATCGAGTGCACGGCGTACAGCGGAAAGAGTGCGTAGGTCGTGAAGTGCACGCGCTTCCACCACGTCCGCCCCATCTGGAATCGGAAGTACGATGTGGCGACGACAACCATGAGCAGGTAGGCCGCGCAGGCGCCCGCCGTGTTGATCCAGGGTTGTTTCGGCGCATTCATCGGATAGAACACGTCGATGAGGTGAAAGTCCACGCGGTTGGGCAGCAGCAGCAGCGCGGGATGCACCAGCACGAGGACGAGGGCTGCGTAGCCAGTGTAGTTGTGGATCTTGACCGTGTTGATGCGGCGATGCGGCCAGTTTCGAACGGCGTTGTATTTCTTGGCGAGCAACAACCCAATGAGGATGTTGAGCGTGAGCAAGCCGATGGCGCCGAGGCCCGCGTAATTCGAGAGTTCGATCGGGTCCATCACGGGAAAATTGAAGGTGAAGAGCGATAGTGGGATGCATCACAGTTCAAGCCAATTGCTACAGTGATCCGCCGCTCTTGATTACGACAGCCGCGGACAACGCAACAGCAACTGCCAATCCGTGTTAAGCAGTTGCAGTTGCGGTCTGCCGTCTGCGGTCCTGCCGTTTGCATTTTTTTAACGTTGCCGCACTCATCGGAGTACGCGGCTGCAGCCAAGCTCGCTGAACCGATTTGGGGCATGTCGATTGCCATATCTGTTTGTCCCGGACGACGACAAAATCATTCTACTGCGAGGGATATGACCATGGCAGACGATCTCGGCACGGATGGGCTCGAGAACCAAGTCAAAGGCGCCGCAAAGGAAGTTGGCGGAAAGATTCGCAAGAACGTCGGCGACTTGACGGACAACCACAGCGAAGAATTCAAGGGCGCCGCCAAGGAATTGGAAGGCAAGATGCAACGCAAGGTTGGCGAAACCGAGTCCAAGATCGATCGCAATACCTGATCGTTTGGGCGCTGGTTCCGCGAGGGGACGCCGGCAGTGCCGGCGTCCCTTCATCGTTTCGTCATGTGCGCGATAGGAAGACGTCATCCAGCGCTCAACGCATCGTAATGGCTGCATCACGAAGGCCTAAGGTCCGCGTCGTAACATCGGTCGTGAGGCAAATCACGACGACATTCACGCGGAGGAAACGATGTTCACGACCTTGGTGGAATCACGGGCAGTGCGCGCTCGCAGCACGCGGGGAGCGGTGGTGAGTGTGCTGTTGCATGGAACGCTGATCGCTGCCGCAGTGGCACTCACGACAGGGGTTGTTGACGCGCGGCCGGAATCTCATACCGAAAAGCCTCCCGTCTGGATACCCATGCCGCACACTCCGCCACAACCCGTTCCTGAAGCTCCACGCACGCCGCAACCGCAAGCCCCGACACCCACCGCGCCGACCCTTACGATCATCGCGCCCACCGACATTCCCAATACAATTCCGCCGATCGACATCAACACGCCTCCCATGCCACCTGATCAAATCCCGCGCATTGGATCAGGCTTGCCACACAGTCCGTTCGGTAGCACAAACGAGGACGGCGCACTCAGGTCCGGCAGCGTCGTCAGCGAGAACATGGTCGACCGCGCGCCTCGCATCATCGGCAATGCGCCCTCGCCTCGCTATCCAAACGCGCTGCGCGAAAGCGGCGTCGACGGCCATGTCGTCATTCGCTTTGTAGTGGATACCGTCGGTCGGGCGGAGCTCGACAACGTGACGATCGTCGAGGCCACGCACCAGCTCTTTGCAGATGCCGTGAAGAATGCACTCGGCCAGTATCGCTTCAGCCCGGGAGCAATTGGCACGCGCAAAGTGCGGACACTGGTGCAAGTGCCATTCACGTTCACGTTGCGGCCGTAACGCTGAATCCCGTTGGGAGTGGTCGGCTCGCTGCGTCGCATGGTTCAGTCAGCATCGCACAGCAATGCGATCGCAGCGAGACCGCCAACTTTCACCTGAACGCCGACATCACGGAACGACTGGTGTCCCGGGTTCCAGCTTGGCCGCACACAACCCGAAATTGAAACCCGTAAACAGTGTGTAGCCCTTCAACGGCATCGCATTCATCACGAACGACGCAGGCGCCGTGAACGTGTGCGCAGCGGTCGGAGAATTCGTCGACGGTGGCGAATGGTGTCGCGGCCACTCCGGACTCGCGATATGCGTTCGTGCGCAGTGAAGGTGTTGGCGCGGCACCGGGCAAGGTCGATGCGTAGGACCTTCGCGCCTTGGTGAAGGTCGGCCCCGTTGACGTGGGCCGGCAGGCGGGTGGAATTGCGTTCTGGAAAGAGAGCCCGCGGAATAAGTTGTCGTCCCGAGCGCAGCGATAGACCTGCACGTGCCGTTGCGCTCACCGACCCTCTGAGGCGATCTCCTCCTGAAGTGCCTCCAGTTCGGCAATAACTTCAAGATCCTTGGGGCGGCCCGCCGCGCGCTTTACGCGAATGAGCCAGGGGAGGTCGAGCAAACGTGTCGCTCGTCCGAAGATCGTCAGCGTCAGCGCGTGAGGCAGTAGGTCGTCGTATCCGCCTCCGCCGGTAATCTCACCCAGCAGGTCGATCGAGCCCACACTGGTGGTGAGCGTAAAGTTCAATCCCGCGCGCAACGTTGCGGTGGACCAGTCGAACGGCAGCCCAGGCGGCGCGCCACGTAGATACGGCTGCAATGGCGCAAGCGCCGCGATGATTCGCGCAAGATTGGCGGGAGTGCGCGAGTAGGAAACGTCGACGTCATCGGTAAGCCGCGCAGAGCCGTGCGCGCGCGCCGCAACGCCGCCGACGATGATGAACTCGACGCCAGAGTCGTGAAGCGCGGCAAGCAGCTCTTCGAGTTCTGTCACTTGTGTCTCGTCACCGCGCGCGCTGCGCGCTGGAGTTCACGCGAGGCAACCTGCCACTCGGCGAGCGTCCGCAATCGGTCGTCGACCGTCTTTCCCAAGTTCGCCCGAAGCAGGGTGCGATCGACGTCCTGCTTGTAACGGGCGACCACAGGATCGGGCGTCGGAAGCGGCACCAGCTCAATCCGTAATTCAAAACCAGCCGCTGCTGCGCATCGCGCGAGCGTGTTGACGGTTGGGTTTGTCGTGCCCTGTTCGAGCTTCGCTATGGCCGACTGCGACGTATTGAGTCGCTCTGCAAGTTCGCGTTGCGTCAGGTACGCGTGCTGGCGCGCTTCCTGAACGAGACGATGAGCAAGGCGTATTTCATACATGACATCAAGATATGTCATACACTATAAATCATCAACTGCCAGTGAAGCGGGCACGGAGCGTCCGGTATGCTACTGGGATCGCGTCATCGCGCCGTTTCGACGGATGCATCCGAGCGCGTCCAAACAAATGAGAACCCAAATGGCGTCGGCTGCTGGACAGAGCATGGTGCAGCGGGAAATGGCCATTGCAGATGGCCTTGTGCTGGTGCAAAAGCAGTATCCGGCGGGATTGCAGATGGACCGTCATGGCACATGGCGACTGGCGCTTTTGCCTGGCCCTCCGCGGTACGTACACGGACAGCTGGCGACGTGGGTATCGCACCCGCACGCCGCGCCAGTTGGCGTGCACCCGGAGAATGAAGTGCACACGAGTGCGTAGTGGCGGCAACGATGCTCTGGGCGTTGGCTCGCGGTGCCGAAATTTGTGGGACCGCGCGTAAGCGGGTTGCTCACGCCATTTCCCGATCGCGGCGACAATCCTCGCAGCATTCACGCATCACTTCGACGGCGCCGTGCCAGCAGCTCAGTTTCTCCGCAGCCTGATCGAGGGCCTCTACTCGTTCGCTGCGTTCTTCCTCGTGGTTGGGACAATGCTGCAACGCACGAGCGTCGCCCTGGCGTTCGGGTTGGCGTGTGTCGTCGCGCTCGCGCTTCACGCAGCCATGTGGTCATTGGCATCGCGATCTCGAACCTCGCGGACGACATGACAGACGCCCGTCTCTTCATCAATGGTATGTGGCGCGATGGCTCCACCGGCAGGAGCGCGGATGTCATCAACCCCGCCACCGAGGACGCAGCGGCTACGGATACGAGGGCGGGCGCCCCGGAATCGACGCGTTCCTCAACCTGAAGGTGAAGCGCGGTACGCCAAACGCCGATACTCCATGACGGACACCGTGTCCGATGACCACAACCAGAGATCGCATCGTGCCTGAATGTCCACGTGGATGGACGACACGCATGCGGATCTCGAGTCGCGCAAGCAGTGTGAGGAGACGCAGTCAGGATGAAGTGCTCCACCAAACGGACGAGCACTAGTCCGCGGCAAGGCCGCGCGATGCGCTGGCCAGTTGCCATGGCTGCGCTCACACTTGCGTGGTCTGCCCACGCGCAAACCGCTCCCGGCGGCCTCGATCCCCGAAAGGCGATCAGCCAGTACGCCCTCGACACGTGGCAGACCGAACAAGGAATGCCACAGTCGCTCGTCAATGCATTGGCGCGGACGAGCGACGGATATCTCTGGATTGGTACGCAACTCGGCCTCACGCGGTTCGACGGCCTCACGTTCACGACGTTCAACGCGCGCAACACGCCCGCGTTGAGAGCGATGGACATCACCGCGTTATTCGTCGACCGAAGCGGAACGCTGTGGATCGGCGACGGCATCTCTGGCGCGAGCCGCCTTACTGGCGGCGCGATCACCACCGTCGGCTGGGACCTTCCAGCACCTCAGGTGCACCGCTTCTATGAGACGCGCGATCGGACAATCTGGGCCGGCACAGAAGGCGGGCTGTTCAAGCTGATCGACGGCATGTTCCGTCCGGTGCCCGGAGTTGAGTCGTCGGTGCGAGCATTCGCCGAGTTGCCAAACGGCGCGCTGCTGCTCGGTACTGATCACGGCTTGTTCGCGTGGAATGAAAACCGGTTGACCCGGTGGGAGTCACCCGGTGGCCGAATTGACGGGGCTGTTGGTTCATTGCTTCTGGATGCGCACGATACGCTGTGGATTGGCTTGACCGGCGAATTGGTTCGCGTTGCTGGGAAGGAGTTCACGCGCTTCACCACGCGCGACGGCGTGCCTAACACGAGCGTGCAGCAGATCCTGCGCGACCGCAATGATCGGATATGGATCGGCACGCACGAGCGCGGCATTGCCCGGCTCGATGGCACGCACTTCGAGGTATTCACGCGCGCGAACGGCATGGTGGGCGATGATGTCACCGCCCTGTTGGAGGATCCGGAAGGCAGCCTGTGGGCGGCTACGCTCAACGGAGGCCTCAATCGTTTTCGCGATGCGAAGTTTGCCGTGTACGGATTGCACGAGAGCATGCCCGCCGACGAGATATGGTCAGTCTATGCGGATCGCGACGGTTCGATCCTGAGCGGTGCGGAACGCGGTGGTATGACGCGGCTGGCGAACGGACGCGTTACCAACGCGAGTGCGGGCCTGCCGGGCGGGAAGCTGTACACGATGCTCCGAACCGCTGACAGCACGCTATGGGCAGGCACTGACAGCGGCACCTTTCGTCAGCGCAAAGGCAGCTGGGAAACCCTCGCGGCGCCGAATCGGTTGCCGCCGGGCAGGGCGTCCGTGTTTTTCGAAGATCGCGATGGTGCGTTGTGGATCGGCGGTTCCTTCGGACTCTATCGGTACGCCAACGGTGTGTTTCGCTCGTTCACGAGCGAAGCCGGAGTCCGAAAGGCGCGCGTGTGGACCGTCTGCCAGGAAGGTGATGGAACGCTGTGGTTCGGTACGATCGGCCAGGGAGTGATCCGATTTCGTGACGGTAAATTCACGCCGTTCAACGCGAAGAACGGCCTGTCGCACGACGCGATCGAAGCGCTCTACGCGAGCTCCGACGGCGTGTGGGTTGGCTCCGCGTTCGGAGGTCTCGACCTGATTCGCAATGGGCGCATCACGACGCTTCCCGTCTCGCAGGTTCCGATGATCGACCTCCTGTCGATCAATGAGGACGCTCATGGACGCCTCTGGTTCTCGTCCAGTCAGGGTCTGTACAGCGCGTCAAAACGACAACTGCTCGACGCGGCGGATGGCCGGCATACCGCGGTGGACATCCGCCGGTACGACCAGTTCGACGGACTGCGCTCAACGGAGTTCAACGGCGGCGGGCGCAACTCGAGCTGGAAAGGCGACGATGGACGCCTCTGGTTTCCAAGCATGAAGGGACTCGTGGTTGTGGATCCGGACCGTGAGCGGCTCGACCCTCAACCGCCGGCCGTGCATGTCGAGCGTGTGCTGTTCGACGGCAAGGAGATTCCGCAGAAGAGCGGAGTGGAATTGCCACCTGGCGAAGGGCGACTGGAGTTTCGCTACACTGCCACAAGCCTGCTCATTCCATCGCGCGTCAGCTTCCGCTACAAGCTCGAGCCCTTCGACAAGGATTGGGTGAATGCGGGCAACCGGCGCGTTGCGTACTACACCGGGTTGCCAGCGGGACGCTATCGGTTCAAGGTGATCGCCACCAATAGCGATGGCGTGTGGAACCTCGTGGGGACGTCGTTTGCACTCCGCTTGAAACCGCATTTCATCGAAACGTTCTGGTTCCAGCTGCTCGTTGCCTTGGGTCTGCTCGCAGCAGCGGCGGCGATGGTGCGGTTGCGCACGCATCAAATCCGTCAGCGCGCGCGCGAGCTCACCACACTCGTCGATGAACGCACGGCCGCGCTCAGGACGTCAGAAGAACGCTACCGCGGCCTGTTCGACGCGAATCCGCAACCGGTCTGGGTGTACGATGTGGAGACGCTCGCATTCCTTGCCGTGAACCAGGCGGCGGTGAATCACTACGGCTACTCGCGCGAAGAATTTCTCGCGATGACGTTGAACGACGTGCGCGCACCGGATGCGCCCGCGAGCGATGCCCATGCATCGGTGAGCGACTCCAGCATGCGTCGCCACCGCAAGAAGGACGGCACCCTGATCGACGTGGAGGTCGCGTCGCACGACATCATGTTCGCCGACCGCCGCGCCTCGCTGCGCGTGATCGCAGACGTGACGGCGCGACGTGATCTCGAGGAGCGGTTGCGCCAAGCGCAGAAGATGGAAGCCATTGGCCAACTGGCGGGAGGCATCGCGCACGATCTCAACAACGTGCTCACGGCCGTCATGGCGCACGTCGATTTCGCCGTGACCGCGCTCCCGGACGATTCGCCGAGCGCCACGGACCTCATGCAAGCGCAATCGGCGGCGCATCGTGGCGCAGGGATGATTCGAAAGCTCCTCGGCTTCAGCCGTCGCGAGCGTCTCATCCTCAAGCGGCTGCAGCTTGGCCAACTCGTGTCGGGGCTTGCCGACACGATTCGACTCGTGCTGCCGACTCACATCGATGTGGTGGTGGAACGCGGCGAGCAGGAACCGGCTGCATCGGCGGACGCAGATTCCGTGGAGCAGATCTTACTGAACCTCGCCACCAATTCGCGCGATGCCATGCCGAACGGCGGTCGGATTCGAATTGTGGTGCGCGCTGCCACACTCGATGCTGCGCACATCGCCGAGACCGGCTGGGGGAGGCAGGGCGAGTATGTGGTGATCGAGGTGGCCGACACGGGCGTCGGCATGGATGCAACAACGTTGGCGCGCATCTTCGAACCATACTTTTCAACCAAGGCACAGGCGCACGGATCGGGGCTGGGTCTCGCGATGGTGTACGGACTGATGAAGCAGCATCGCGGGTACATCGCGGTGTCGAGCACGCCGGACGAGGGCACCGCGGTCACACTGTACTTCCCAGTGAGCACGGAGCCTGTCGTCGCACCGCAGGTCGAGGTGCGTCGCGCGCCGGACAAGGCAAATGAAACGATCCTCCTGGTGGAGGACGAGAGCGGTGTTCGTGCGGTGGCGGCGCGCGCGCTCAGCCGCCGAGGCTATCAGGTGCTCACTGCGTGCGATGGGCGCGAAGGCTTGCAGACGTGGCGTGAAAACGCCGACGTAATCGACCTCATCGTATCCGACGCGATCATGCCCCACATGAGCGGGCAGGAAATGTTCGAGGCCATCAATAGCGAGCGTCCTGGCGTACTCATGATGTTGACCAGTGGCTATTCGGGCGATGCAGCGACCATGGATCTCCCCGGTCCAGTCGACGTCCCATTTCTCGCGAAGCCATGGACAGTGCACGACCTGCTGGCTGCCGTGCGCGAAGTGCTCACCCCGTCGACGGACGCTTTGTAGCGAACGGGCGTGACGAAGCCGCAGGACGCTATCACATGTCTAGCGAAAGAGGCTGCCCAGATCTCCAACGAGCTTCGAAGCGCCGCTGACGAGCCCGACGAGTGATGCGGCCGCGACGATCCATTTGCTGTTGCGGACGTACCACGGAGACGACTTCTCCAACAACTTTTCGAGCAGCTCCGTGGCTCTCACGAGCGCCTGTTGCTTGTCCGACGATTCCTTCGCCTCGTTGTATTCGCCCACCATGCTGATGATGGTGGCGCCCAGGAACTGCACGTCGAGCTTCGCCGTTTGCTGCACGATCGCGTCGACGGTCAGGATCATGGTTCGAGTGAGATTCCGCTTGTCACGGCTTCCCGTGAGAGCCGCCGTCACCTGACGCTCCAGTGCCGTTCTCCTGTCGTCGATGGCGCGGCCGATCAGCGTTCCGGCAAGCAATCCAGCGAGCATGAGGCCGATGCCCTGAGCGATTGCGCCGATTGGGATGGGGGGATTTTCTGCGCCGCCCGGATTCGGGATGGCACCCTTCGATTGCCAGATCACCGTGACGACCAGTATCAACGCAAACGCAACCAGCACGGTCGGCCAGAGGCGCGACCGCGTGCGGGGCTGCGCGTTCGCGGCGCCTGAAGCGATGGGCACGTCGACTGTGATCCGATGCGGTGACGTGGCGTCGGCAGCGAGAACCCCAACATCGCGCTGGGAGCGTTCTTGCCCAGCAACGTTCAGGATCGACGTCAGCGCATTCGCCACCGCGTCCGCGCTTGCCGGTCTCTCCTCCGGGTTGCGGTGCAGCATGGCGACAAGCAACTGGCGGAGTTCCAGGGGAATCGCGTCGTCATTCGGTACCTCCTCCTCCTCTCGCAGGCGCCGTATGAAGATGCTCCGAAGATCCTGATCGCCCACCGGGGCCCAGAGCATGTTGCGCATCACGAGCCCCAGTCCGTAGACGTCGGCCCGCGTCGACAGGGCAGCACCCCGAAGCTGTTCGGGCGACATGTACGTAGGCGTGCCGGCCAGCGTGCCGGAATGTGTGAGGCGTTGAACCTGATCGTTCTCACGTTCCAGATCGCCGAGCGCGCCGAAGTCGGACAACTTCGCGTCGGCAAGACGGCCGCCCGGAACGAGAATATTGGACGGCTTCACGTCACGATGCAGGATGTCATGCTCGTGCGCGACGAACAATCCGCGCGCAACCGCCCGACCCAACTCGGCCGCCTCCACCCACGAAAATGGAAACCGCTCCGCGGACATGCCTTCCAGGCTTCGACCGCCTTCGACCCACTCCAGCGCCAGATAACTGAATCCGTCGTCCGTTTCTCCCGCCTCGTACAGGCGCAGGACGTTCGGGTGATCCAACCGGCCGAGAAATGCGATCTCTCGCTGGAATCGCTTTCGTGCCGTCTCAGTCTCGATCCGCGCGAGCTTGATCGCGACCTGTCGGCCAGTCGCCTCGTGGACGGCCATCCACACCGTCGAGAACGTTCCCTGGCCAACCTGGGCTCTAAGGAGATACGGGCCCGCCCGCCGCGTGGAATCACGCGTACTGCTCAAGGTCGCATGAACACGAGCAGTCCCACAGACCGCGCAGAACCGCGAGTCGGGCTCATACGGATGATGGCACTGCGCACATTCTCCCGATGCAACCGCCTTGTCCATGGCCCTCCACGACATGCAACCAAGTCCACGCATTGGCGCCAGCGGCGACCGCACACCCCAAGCGCCTTAGAACGTGATGCAGATCAAATCGCGCGTCAAGCGACGATGCCGGTCACGACCACAGCGTCATGGCGTCGGGTTGTTGAGCGAGTCTGCGTGGCGCAGATGGGCGCGCACGGCAGCGAGCATGATTTGCGGGTTATCCCACGTGGTCATGTGCGCCGATCCCGGGATGACAACGACGTTCGCGTCCGGGACCATCGCCGCGTGTTTGCGAATCGTCACGGGATCGGCTTCGTCAACGTCGCCAACGGTGAACAGCGTGGGGACTTTCACGCTCTTCAGGAAACTCGTCGCGTCGTACCGCTTCAGCGTTCCGGTGATCGTGAATTCACTTGGCCCCTGCATGAAATTGTAGATCGACTGATTCACCTGCTGCATCGTGCTGTCGAGATCTGCTGGCACGGGGTTGAGCCAGACGTATTTCGCGTAGAACGCTTGCAACGCGGCCTGGTAGTCCGGGGCATCGTACTTCTTTTCCGCCTCGCGAGTTTTTACCGCGCGTTGAAAGGAATCGGGCAACGTCGCCAGCAATGCGCGCGCGTGCCGTTCCCATTGCGGGATGTCGAGCGCCGCGCTCGCAAGCGTCAGGCTGGCGACGTGCGCTGGATGTGCGCGGTAGTACTCGAGGCCGAGGATGGTTCCCCACGAGTGCCCTACGATGTGCACCTTGTCGTAACCCAGATGTGCGCGCAACGAATCGAGCTCTCGGACGAAGTGCGCGATCGTCATCTTCCTGGTATCGGTGAGCCCACTCGACTTGCCGCCGCCGAGTTGGTCGTAGCGAACCACGATGCGGTCATCGCCGAGCCCTTCGAGTGGCTTGAGGTAATAACTGCTGAACCCCGGACCGCCGTGCAGCAGGATGACTGGTGTTCCCGTTCCATCTCCCGAGACCTTGTACCAGATCTCGCCGCCATCGACCGCCATACGTGCCTCCCCCGGTCCAAGCCTGGGAGTGGCTGCAGCACGAGTGGAATCGGGACGCATTGCCGCGCTGTCGGATTTTGCCGGCGCGCCCTTGTCGGCACACGCGAGTGCGGCGAGTGATGCGAACGCGAGCGCGAACGGCGCCTGGCGCATGTGTGGTACCTCGAGAATAGGTGATGACGCTACGACCGCGCGAGGCGAGTTGGACGTGCGCGGCGTGGTGAGGAGAGTGGGCCACAGGAGCGTGACCTCGGTATTCGGCGGGTTGTCGTGCACGAGCTCACGGATGGCGGAAATACCGCCCAAGCCACCGTGGATCGACAGCAAGCAAAATGGGTCGACTCTCAGTGGAAGTCGACCCAGTGCATGCCCGATTGCTGCGACGTGCTATTCGTAGCGCAACGCCACGATCGGGTCGAGGCTCGCCGCGCGACGCGCCGGCCACACGCCAAACAGCACACCGACCACTGCCGAGAACACAAACGCCATCACGATCGACGTGGGGGAGATCTGCGTGTTCCACTGTGCGAACGCACTCATGGCCGCGGCGCCACCACTGCCGACGGCAGCGCCAACGAGGCCGCCGAGGAGACAGAGCACAACCGCTTCGATGAGGAACTGCAGCAGGATGTTCGAGCTCGTTGCGCCCAGCGCCTTTCGAATGCCGATCTCTCGCGTGCGTTCGGTGACCGAGACGAGCATGATGTTCATGATGCCGATGCCGCCAACGAGCAGCGACACCGCGGCGATGCCGCTGAGCAGATAGGTGAACACCGCCGTCGTTTCGCCGAGCGTGTTGAGAAAGTCTGCCTGACTGCGGATCTGGAAATCGTCCGGCTTCGCCGAGGTCAGACGATGTTGGCGGCGAAGTACTTTCTGCACGTCGGCCATCGCGTCAGGAATCTTGTCTTCCGACTGCGCGAGCACGCTGATCGAACGAAGACGATCGGTACCGAATACGCGGAAGCGGCCCGTGGTAATCGGAATGAGCACCTGATCGTCTGGATCGCCAAAGGGCGAGGACTGTCCCTTCGACTTGAGGACGCCGAGCACCGTGAACTGGAGCCCCTTGATGCGAACCGCTTCGCCGACAATGGCGTCTGGCGAGCGAATGCCAAGGTTGGTCACGACGGTCTGGCCGAGGACCACATAGCGCTGGCGCCCCTCATCTTCCTGCGAGGTGAACATGCGGCCGGCAGCCAACTCGTATTTGCGCACTTCGAGATAGTTGGCCGTGGTGCCGACGGCAGACGTGCTGGCATTCTGGTTGAGGTATTGCACCTGCACGCGCGAATTGATCTCGGGCTGCACGGCGTTGAGGGACGTCGCTTTCTCCTCGAGCGCCTTCGCGTCGGCCATGGTCAACTTCATGGTCTGGTCAAACGCCACGCCCATGCCGCGCTGCTGGCCTGGCATCACCGTGAGCAGCGTGGTGCCGAGTGAGCTGATGCGATCCTTCACGGCACTCTGGGCGCCGGCACCGAGTGCGACGACGGCGATGACAGCCGCCACCCCGATCACGATGCCGAGCATCGTGAGCAGGGAACGGAGCTTGTTTGCGCGCAGCGCGCCAAGGGCAACGCTGATGATCTCGCCGATGAGCATTGGATTCTCTTGAAAGCCCTAACTGAAAACTCGGAACTGCGTGTTAGAAACAGCGCGACGGCAGGTGCAGGTGCAGATCCTTCGACTCGCTATGCTCGCTCAGGATGACAGGGGATCAACCGCCAGGACCGCGCCCGCCGCCGCCACCACCACCGCCGCGCTGACCGCCGCCAGCACCACCCGCACCACCCGCAGGCGCCTGCTGCATGCCCGGGACGCCGCTGTTGGCCTTCATCCGATCATTGTTCAGCTGACGCTGTGCCTGGAGCGCAGCGGCCGCGAGAAGCGCAACCTGCTCGCCTTCCTTCACGCCGCTCACGACTTCCGTGTAATCAAAGTTGGACGCACCGAGCTGCACGAGCCTCGGCTCGAACGTCTCTCCCTTCTTTACGAACACGAGACCGGCCCGCGTACGCCGCGCACCTGCCGGCGACAATTCGCCGCCACCACCGATGTTGAGCGCCGCGCCGGGAGCGCCCGCACCACCACGCCCACTCGGGGCACCCTGAGTGCCGGCACGATTGCCGCGACCAGCCTGCGCGCCGCCCGTCTGCCCTGCGGCAGCTGCGCCCTGCGCGCCACCGGCTCCGCCGCCCTGCATCCCGCCGCTCGCCTGCATTTCCTTGCGACGGCAGGCACCACCCACGCGCGCGTCGACGCCGACCGCCGCGTAAATCTTGTCGGACTCCGCGCGCATCGCCTCACGATCCATGGCGCCGCTCATCATCTGCTGGCGCAGACCATCGAGCTTTGCTTTCTCCGCCGGCTTCTTCGCAAATGCGGTTGTCACCGCCTTGCACTGCGCGTCGGTGACGTCAATCTGCTGGAAACCGCCCTGGCCACCCTGACCGCCCTGACCCTGCTGCGGAGCCAGTTCGACGTCCCCGCGCGAAGTGCCGGTCGTCGCACCAGGAGCGCCTGCAGCCGGTGCCGCACCGCCCTGACCACCGCGATTGCGTCCGCCGCCACCAGCACCGCCACCAGCACCACCACGGGCACCGCCACCGCCACCGCCACGCGCAGCCATCTGCGCCGCGATCTGCGCACGCACCGTGTCGGCATTCAAGCCAAGAATCGGTGCCGTCGTCGCAGCTTCACGCGGATTGCGCACGGCATCATTCGGCACCGAAAGCACATTGGTCCGCTCCTCGACCATCACATTGGTCTCGCCGTTCATGCCCGGCTTGAGCAAACCCTCGTTGTTCTCGAGCGTGACCAGCACCGGGAACATCGTCACGTTCTGCTGGATGACAGCAGACGGCTCGATCTTTTCAACGGTACCGGTGAAGCGACGATCGGGATACGCATCAACCGTCACGGTGGCCGCCTGTCCGGGCCGCACCTGACCAATATCCGTCTCATTGAACAGCGCCCGCACACGCACTCGGCCAAGATCAGCCATCTTGAGCAGCGTCGTTCCGCCGCCGAAGGCGCCAGTCGCCGACGTGATGACGGTGCCAAGAGCGACTGTGCGCTCGATGACGGTGCCTGCCACCGGTGCCGTGACCGTGGCGTCTTCGAGGCTCTGCTTGCGAAGGTCGAGGCTCGTGCGCGCGGACACGAGCGCCGACTGCGCGTTCGCGAAGTCGATCTGCGCGGCCTCATGCTCAGTCGCCGTGATGATGCGATTCTTGAACAGGTCATCCGCGCGCTTCTTCTGCGCCGTGGAGACGTCGAGCTTGGACTTGGCCGCCGCGAGCTGCGCCGCGACCTGGTCATACTGGTTCTGCAC
>JBDTMO010000002.1:0-29623 GCA_039934235.1 bacterium
TTCCGTCCGGCGTCGCGATCGTTGCCGACTCGACATGGAACGCATTCAGTGCCACCAAGGCACTGAAGGTGAAGTGGAACGAAGGCGCCGTGGTAAGCCAGAACAGCGCAGACATGGCGAAACAGGCGGAGCAGCTCGCGAAGGCGGCGCCGCCCGACGCGCTGCCTGCGGATTCAACCCGCGTGGACGCGGCCTATCACTATCCGTTTCTCGCGCACGCGACGCTCGAACCGCAGAACTGTACGGCGCTCTTCAAGAATGGCGTGATGGAAATGTGGACGCCCACGCAGATGCCTGCCGTCGGTCAGGGGCTTGTAACGCGTGCACTCGGCCTCGCTCCCAAGGACGTCGTGGTGCACATCACGCGACTCGGCGGTGGGTTCGGCCGGCGCGGCAGCAATGAGTTCTCGATCGAGGCGGCAGCGATCGCCAAGCGGCTCGATGGCGTTCCTGTCAAGGTGATGTGGACGCGCGAGCACGACTTCGCGCACGACAACTATCGCTCGAACGGCTGGCATTTCTTTACGGGCGGGCTCGACAAGGCCGGCAAGGTCGTGGCGCTGCACGACGCGTTCGTAAAGATGACGGGTGGTCCTGGAGACATGAGCGCGAGCGGCTTTCCGTTCACCGCGATTCCGGGTTCGAAGGTGGTGTCGAGCAAATTGCCCCCAGGCATTCCCACCGGATACTGGCGCGCCCCGGGCGACAACGGAAACACGTGGGCCACGCAGTCGTTCGTCGACGAGCTTGCCCATGCGGCTGGCCGCGATCCCAAGGCGTTCACGCTCGATTTGCTGGACGCGGTTCCCGCTACGGCGCGCGGATTCGATCGCGCGAAGATGAAGGCTGTAATCGACCTTGCGACGGAGAAAGCTGGCTGGGGACGGTCGCGTCCGCGCGGTCAGGGCCAAGGGCTCGCGATCACACATACCAACAACGCGTACGTCGCGATTGTCGCCGACGTGACGGTGAGTCGTGCGGGCGAGTTGACGATTCCGCGGCTCGTCGTGGCCGTCGACTGCGGCACCATCATCAATCTCAGCGCGGCGGAATCGCAGGTGCAGGGTGCCATGCTCGACGGCATCAGTGCGGCGTGGTTTCAGAAGATTCTCATCGAGGGCGGTGCGGCCAAGCAAACGAACTTCGATCAATACCCGATGCTGCGGATGGATAAAGCTCCGCACGTCGTCGACGTGCATTTCGTCAAGTCGACTGCGCCACCGACTGGGTTGGGTGAGCCCGGGCTTCCCGCGGCGGCGCCGGCAGTGTGCAATGCGATCTTCGCCGCGACGGGCAAGCGAATTCGCACGTTGCCAATCGCGGACGTTGACCTGAAGTGGTCATGAAGGGTGCCATGAGCGGTGGCGCTTAACTCGCCACCGCGCATCGCCACTCCGACGCCGTACCTCACGCGCTTCCGATGGCTGGTCTGCGGACTGCTCTTTGCCGCGACGACCATCAACTATGTCGACCGGCAAATCCTCGCGCTCCTCAAGCCGGCGCTCGACACGGAGCTCGGTTGGACGAACGAGCAGTACGGCAACGTCAACTCCGCTTTTCAAGCGTCATATGCCCTGAGCTACATCGTCTTTGGCTGGTTCATCGACCGGGTCGGAATTCGGGTGGGCTACGCGGTGTCGATCGTGGGCTGGAGCCTCGCCGCGATAGGGCACGGCTTCGTGTCCAGCGTGCGAGGATTCACGGTGGCGCGCATCGCCTTGGGCGCCGGCGAAGGAGGGAATTTTCCGGCAAGCATCAAGACGCTTGGGTCGTGGTTTCCACAGAATGAGCGCGCGTTTGCCGCAAGCCTGTTCAACTCGGGGACGAACGTCGCCGCGATCATTGCGCCGGCGCTCGTGCCCTGGATTGCACTGCGGTACGGATGGCAGATGTGCTTCATCGTCGCGGGAACGGCTGGATTCTGCTGGCTCCTCCTGTGGATTCCGCTGTTTCGCAACAATCCACGCGACAGCCGCCACGCCTCAGGGGACGAGGTGGCGCTCATCGAGCGCGACCAGCCACGCGAATCGGGCACTCCGGCAATAGCGTGGCCTGCGCTGTTCGCGTATCGGCAGACGTGGGCGATCGTGCTCGCCAAGCTGCTGACGGATCCGGTGTACTGGTTCTTCCTCATCTGGCTGCCGGACTTCTTCAAGAAAACGCGCGGTCTCGATCTCAAGAACAGTTGGATTTACCTGGTGACGATCTATGCGATTGCCACCGTGCTCAGTGTCGGTGGCGGTTGGCTGAGTGGGCACCTCATCGACCGGGGTTGGAGTGTGACGCGCGCGCGCAAAACAGCCATGTTGGCATTCGCGCTCGGCGTAGTGCCGGTCGTGTTCGCGCCGCGCATGTCGGACTGGACTGCGGTGATCCTGATCGGCGTTGCGGCAGCCGGTCACCAGGCGTGGTCTGCCACGCTGTACGCGTCGACGTCGGACATCTTTCCGCGAAGTTCCATCGCGGCGATTTCCGGAATTGCCGGCATGGCGGGAGCAGTGGGCGGCATCATCTTCCCGAAATTTTCCGGGGCGCTGCTCGATCACTACAAGTTCACGGCGGGTGGCGAGTCGGCAGCCTATGGCATCCTGTTCGGCATGTGCGGAAGCGCGTACGTCATCGCGTTCGCGATCAATCACCTGCTCGCGCCGAGCTTTGCGCCGATTCGAGTGGCGGAGCGATAGGCGATCAACGTGATCTCATTCGAGCCCTCTCGTAATTTGATGCGAACGCTCGTCAAGCCGACCCAATCCGCGCACGCCGGCCAACGCCCGTACACCGCGCGCCGTAACCACGAATGACGCGCTGCCCGCGTCGCGTCAGCCCACTCTCTACAAAGCCACGATGTCTATGCGATCGACTTTCTCCCTCGTCGCGACGTGCGGACTCATCGCGACGCTCGCCACGCCGACCGCTGCGCAGAATGCTCCGGCGCGCGCCGATACGCTGAACGATCCCGTGAGGATTCTCGCGGCGCGCCTGGATCTCGACCGCTACAAGGCGACCATCAAGGGCCTCACGAAGTTCGGCGACCGGCGCCAAGGCACGGACCGCAACGCCAACGCCGTCACCTGGATCGAGACCCAGCTCAAGAGCTACGGTTGCGCGAACGTCGAGCGCATCACGTACGACTACCAGCCGGCTGCACCCACGGGCCCACGACCGGCCACGGACAGCGCATCACGCGCCGCTGCCGCGGCGGCCCGCGCGGCCGCAGCGGCGCTCGGCACCGCACAAGGCGGCGGACGCATGCGCGGCATCCGTACGCGAACTGGTGTGAACACGGATTCGCTGGCGCAGAAAGATCTTGCGCTCCGCGCACTCAATTCGCAGCCCACCACGCCGGGCATGCGCCAGGAAGTGTACTGCACCAAGGTGGGGAGCACGCATCCCGAAGAGATGTACATCATCGGCGGACACATGGACGGTCACGGATGGGGCGAGGCCGCGAACGACGACGGCTCCGGCACTGCACTCGTGATGGAAATCGCACGAATCATGAGCATGCCCGACGTCAAGACGGATCGCTCGATTCGCTTCGCACTCTGGAACAACGAGGAGACTGGCCTCAACGGGGCTCGCGCATACGTCGCACAACGTGAAGCACTCCAGGGCAAGGAGAGCCCGGCCGGCTCAGGCAAATACCCCGAGCCGAAATGGCTCGGCATGATCCAGCACGACATGATGATGTTCGATCACGGCATGCCGCACGCGGACGGTACGCTCAGCCCCGAACAACGTCCCGAGGCAGACGTCAACATCGAATTCCAGTCGAACTCGAAGATGACGTTGGAGTCGCAGAAGCTCGCGTGGTTCTTTCACACGGCGAACGAGAAGTACGCGACGGATTATCCCGCCGCGGTCGGTCCGCACATGACGAACACGGACAGCCAGCCATTCCAGGACCTTGTGCCAACGATCAGCCTGCGCGAGAACGAGCGAGGCCGCGAGGTCGGCGCAGGGTGGGATCCGCACTGGCACCAGGTAACCGACATGTACTCCACGTTCACCGACAAGGATTTCCGACTGGGCCTCAACGCCGCGCAGACCACACTCGGAGCCCTGGGCATGTTGGTGGGCGCAACGATTTCGAAGTAGAGTGCAGGTCCTTCGCTTCGCTCAGGACGACAGGGTGGAGCGCAGGACCTCGTCGTGAATGGCCTTCGGATAACTGTCATCCTGAGCGAAGTCGAAGGATCTGCACATTCGGGGTGCGGATCCTTCGACGCGCTGCGCTTGCTCAGGATGACAAGGTCCCGTGTCTGGCGAGACGCGCAGTGAGATGTCGCTTCACATCAAACCACTCGGCGACCAGGATGCTGAACATCACGCTGTCGCGGACTGTTCCATCGCGCCGCGCGAGATGATGTCGAATCACTCCATCTTTCTTGGCGCCAAGCGCGGCAATCGCACGCTGAGACGCAAAGTTGAAGTTGTCCGTCCGTAAACCGACCACCTTACAGCCCAGGGTGTCGAACGCGTGGCCGAGAAGGAGCAACTTGCATGCGGTGTTGACGTGGCTGCGCTGCCAGCTTGCGGCGTACCATGTCCAGCCGATCTCCACTCGATCGATTGGCGCGACGATGTCGTGATAGCGCGTGCTTCCGACGATTGCACCGGAGCGTAGTTCGCGCACTACCCACGGCAGCATGTGGCCAGCCGCCTGGCCGTCCAGCGCGGTCGTGATGTACGCATCGACCTGCGAGGGCTCGGGGACGGAGGTGTACCAGAGGTCCCAGAGCTTGCCGTCATCAGCAGCGGCGGCGAGCCCGTCGCGATGCGCCGGCGTCATTGGCTCGAGTACGACGCCATGACCTTCGAGCAGGAGCGGAACTGGTGAAATCATGAGCTGTGGTCGCGTGAGAAGGCCGTGAGTGATCGTCTTGGTTCGCAAACAAGCGGGCGCGACGAGTCACGACAAGACTGCCTTCTCAGCCTTGGATGCGCGAACAGATCAGGGTCGCGCCGTCACCCGCCACACTGCATTGCCGACATCGTCAGCCACCAGTAGCGCACCACGACGGTCGATGGTAACGCCGACGGGGCGGCCGAGCGCATCGCCCTCGCGGTCGAGGAAGCCGGTGACGACGTCGACGGGATCGCCGGAAGGTGAACCGCCAACGAAGGGGACGAAGATCACCTTGTAGCCGCTGGCGGGGCTGCGATTCCATGAGCCGTGCTGTCCCACGAACATGCCGCGCGCAAAAGGCGCGGGCATGAGTGAGTCGCCGCGCGAAGACGACAGCCCGAGCGACGCGGTATGGGGGCCAAGCGCGAAGTCCGGCGCAATGGCCGAGGCGACGAGATCCGGACGGGGCGGCGTAATGCGGTCGTCGACATGCTGGCCGTAATAGCTGTACGGCCAGCCGTAGAATGCGTCGTCGCGCACGGCCGTCATGTAATCGGGAACGACGTCACTGCCCAGCTCGTCCCGCTCGTTCACGGAAACCCATAGCGCGTTGCGCTCCGGCTCCCACGCCATTCCGACTGGATTGCGCAGCCCCGATGCGAAGATACGGTGCGTGCCCGCCTTCGGATCGATTTCCCAGATGGCGGCGCGCCCAGCTTCGTTCTCGATGCCATTTTCGCCGACGTTGCTGTTCGAGCCGACGGAGACATACAACTTCGATCCATCCGGCGAGGCAACGACGTTTTTCGTCCAGTGATGATTGATCGAGCCTGCGGGCAGGTCGACGACCTTCGTTCCGCCGCCGGTAATCTGCGTCTGACCCGTGACGTATGGAAAGCGCACGAGCGCGTTGCTGTTCGCGACGTAAAAGTCATTGCCGACGAGCACCATGCCGAAGGGCGAGTACTGGCCGGAGAGAAATACGGTTCGCGTCTCCGCAATGCCGTCGCCATCGCTGTCGCGGAGCAGCGTGATACGATTTGCACTCGGCACCCCGGCACCGGCTTTCTTCTGAAATTTCTTGAAGAGCCACCCCTTGATTCCCTTCGCATCGTCCGGTCGTTCGGGGGCATTCGTCTCGGCGACGAGCACGTCTCCATTAGGGAGGACGTAAAGCCACCGCGGATGATCGAGGCCGCGCGCGAATGCCGACAGCTGAAGCCCTTCGGCGGCGACGGGCTTCGCCGAACTCGGCCATCCGCGCGCCTTGGCGACGTTGACGGTCGGAATGAGCGTCTGCTTCGGCGCAGGTAGCGTCGGATGCGGGCCGATGCCAGCGGACACGGGCAGGGTGGCGGAAGCGCCGCAGGCTGCAAGGCCGGCGGCGATGCTGAGTATGATGCAGTGATGGCGAGCGCTCATGCAGCTGAGCTTTCGCAAATATCAGGCGAAAGGCGCTGACGTTCTCAAGACACCTGGCGGGTGAGGCGCGATGGTGCAGATCCTTCGACTCGCTGCGCTCGCTCAGGATGACAAAAGGGTGCTGCGCTCGCTCAGGATGACAAAAGGGTGCGGCGCTCGCTCAGGATGACATCATCATGAGAGGCCAACGATGTCGCCATTCGCGGCGAGCGACATCCCCTCCGCAGCCGGAACCTTCGGAAGACCTGGCATCGTCATGATGTCACCCGCCTTGGCGACGACAAATCCCGCGCCCGCTGAACCGTACACTTCGTTGATCGAAATCCGAAATCCACTCGGCCTGCACAGTCGAGCGGCGTCTTCAGTGAGCGAATATTGCGTCTTCGCGATGCAGACAGGCGTATCACCGAGCCCAATGCTCGTGAGATATTCAATCGACCGTTCGGCTGCGGGCGAGAAGTCTGCGCCTTCTCCACCATACACCTTTTGCACGATGCGGTCGATCTTCGCGCGAATGGGAAGGTCGGTGCTGTAAAGCGGCTCGAACTTCGCCTTACCTTCCGCGAGAATGGCCAGCACTTCCTTCGCGAGCTCCACTCCGCCGACGCCGCCTTTTTCCCACACCTCGGTGAGGATCACCTTCACGCCAAGCATCGCCGCGTAATCGGCAACCATCTGCAGTTCGGCGTCTGTGTCATGCAGAATCCGATTCAACGCAACCACGACCGGTACGCCGAATTGCTGCACGTTCTGCACGTGATGCGCGAGATGCGGCAGGCCGAGTTGCAGCGCATCGAGATCTTCCTTCGTGAGCGACTTCTTGTCCGCGCCGCCCTGCATCTTGAGGGAACGGATGGTCGCCACGAGTACGGCCGCCTCAGGATTCAATCCGCCGAACCGGCACTTGATGTCGAAGAACTTCTCCGCGCCGAGGTCCGAGCCGAAGCCGGCCTCGGTGATGACGACGTCGCCGAGTGCGAGGGCGGATTTCGTCGCGAGGATGGAGTTGCATCCGTGCGCAATGTTGCCGAAGGGACCAGCATGCACGAATGCGGGACCACCCTCGAGCGTCTGCACGAGATTGGGACGGATGGCGTCCTTGAGCAGCATGGCCATTGCGCCATCGGCCTTGATGTCGCGCGCGCGCACGGGAACACGCTGCGAGCCAGCCGTCGCTCCAATGATGATCCTGCCGAGCCGTTCCTGTAAATCCTCCCGGCTCGACGCGAGCGCCACGATGGCCATGACCTCGCTCGCGGGAATGATGACCCACCGCTCTTCGCGCACGACTCCGTCGCCGACACCGCCAAGCCCGATGACCGCGTTGCGGAGCGCGCGATCATTCATGTCGATGGTGCGCGGCCAGGTGGTGCGTCTCGGATCGAGACCGGTGGGATTGCCTTGTTGCAGCGAGTTGTCCATCAGCGCAGAGAGCAACGCGTGCGCGCTCGAAATCGCGTGGAAGTCGCCGGTGAAATGAAGGTTGATGTCCTCCATTGGAATGACCTGCGAATAACCCCCGCCCGCGGCGCCGCCCTTCATGCCAAAGACGGGACCAAGCGACGGCTCGCGAATGCAGAGAATGGCATTGGTGCCGATACGTCGCAGTGCCTGCGCGAGCCCGACGCTGACGGTGCTCTTGCCCTCGCCGGCAGGCGTTGGGCTGATTGCCGTAACGAGGACGAGACGTCCCTTCGGCGGTCGTTGGCTTACCTCGAGCCCGATCTTGGCTTTGTACTTCCCGTAATGGTCAATCTCGTCGACGCTCAGGCCGATGTCGGCGGCGACATCCGTGATGAGACGGGGCTTTGCGGCTTGGGCGATGGCGATATCGGACGGGACGGTCATTAATCTCGGCGACTATGGGTTATTTGGTGCTGGTAACGCCCGCACTTATGTCATCCCGCACGAGTGAAACGAGTGGGTCGGGATCTACTATGTCCGCTCCGTGGCGTGCTACCGGCGCGTGAGGCCTGGATCCCGACACTCGCTCGCTACGCTCCCTCGTGCGGGACGACATCACGCACGGTTTTGGACGAACCGCCAACCGAACCGCCCCTTCACGCACAGGTTGCCGAGCGTGATGGAATTCTCCAACGGCGACGTAGCCTTCACGATGTTGCCGTCCTGCACGTGCAGTGTGAGCGTGCACCCAACACCGCAATACGGGCAGATCGTATCTGTCACCATCTGGGACGACGTATCCCATGTTCCGGCCGAGCGCATGTCGAATTCATCCTTCGCCATCAATGCGCCCGTGGGACACACCGCGATGCAATTGCCGCAGTACACGCACGCCGAATCTGGCAACGGCACCGCAAGCTCCGTCGAGATGCGCGCGTCGAAACCCCGACCAGCCACGGCAATGGCGAACGTATTCTGATGATCGGGACCGCACGCCTCCACGCATTTGTAGCAGAGCACGCACTTCGTGTAATCGCGGATGTACAAGTCGTTGTCGACCTTTACAGGCTGCGCAACGGTGGCGGCAAAATCCGGATTAGGTAGCGCATGATGTCCGGGAATTGCCGAATCCCTCTCACCTTCGGGCGCTATAGGCGCAGGTGGACCATACCGCTCCGGCTTGCACTCATACTCCGCAAGCAACTCCGGCATGCCATCCGTCGTCGAGAGGTCGACCGACGACGCGAGCAACTCGAGCACGAGCTTGCGCGAGTGCCGCACGCGCTCGCTCGCAGAGTGCACCTTCATTCCCGGCTCGACCGCGCGCGAACAACTCGGCGCCAGCACACGCGCGCCTTCGACTTCGACAACACAGAGCCGACACACATTCACGGGACGCAGCGTCCCGAGATAGCACAGCGTCGGAATCTCGATGCCAAGTGCGGCACACGCGCCGAGGATCGTCGTGCCTTCGGGAACACTCACCTCACGTCCATCGACGGTGAGCGCGACCATGGCCCTGGGCGTCCGATCCGGGCGGCCAAGCTGCACGAGCGGCAATGATGGTGCGATTGCTTCGCTCATGTGGCTACCTCGTAAAGTCGCAGCCGCTTGATCGCCGACTCGACAGCAGCGTACGCCGTTTGACCCAATCCACAAATGGACGCATCGCGCATTGCGACGCCTACTTCGTCGAGCAGCGCAAGCTCAGCGCCTACGCCACCGAGCGTCTTGCCATGCGCAATCCGATGCAACGCTTCCTCCTGGCGCACCGTGCCCACTCGGCACGGAACGCACTGGCCGCACGATTCGTCGCGAAAGAACCCCGCGATGCGGCGCACGACGTCGTGCAGGTCGGTGCCCTGATCGAACACCATGATGACGCCAGAGCCGAGCGTGGTGTTCGCGGCACGCGCGCCCTCGAGCGATAGAGGAAGGTCGATCTCGTCGGGACGCAGGAACGTCCCGGCTGCTCCACCAAGGAGGAGTGCCTTGAAATCCCTGGCACCGGCGAGTTCCAGCAGCGATCGCAGCGACGTACCGAACGACACTTCGTACACGCCTGGTTTTTCAACCGCGCCGCTCAAGCAGAACAGCCGAGTACCGGTGGACTGCTCTGTTCCAGTTTGCGCGAACGCTGCTCCGCCGCCGAGGAGAATTGGAATCACGTTGGCGAGTGTCTCGACGTTGTTCACCAGAGTGGGCTTGCCGAACAATCCTGCGTTAACCGGAAAGGGCGGCTTGCTGCGTGGCTCGCCGCGCTTGCCTTCGATGCTTTCGAACAGCGCGGTTTCTTCACCGCAGATGTAGGCGCCGGCGCCACGACGCATCTCGATGTCGAAAGCGCGGGGTGCAGATCCTTCGACTCGCTCCGCTCGCTCAGGATGACAGTCAGCGTCGCCGAGTAGTCCGGCGGCGCGACATTGGCGGATGGCGGAATCCATCCGTTCGAACGCCAATGGATATTCGGCCCGAATATAGAAGTATCCACGCGAGCATCCGGTTGCGAACGCGGCAATGATCATGGACTCGACGATCGCGAATGGATCGTGGGTCATCAGCAGTCGATCCTTGAACGTGCCCGGTTCGCTTTCGTCCGCATTGCAGACTAAATAGTGCGGCATCGCGGGTTGCGTACGCACGGCGTCCCACTTGCGGCCGGTGGGGAACGCGGCGCCTCCGCGTCCCATGAGCTTGGACGCGACCATCTCGGCGATGACTGCCTCGGCACCTATCTCGTGCGCGCGGGCGAGTGCCGTAAAACCGCCGGCGTTGCGATAGGCGTCGATGCTCGTGGGGTCCACCGTTCCGACGCGACGCAGCAGCACGAGCGACGGATCGCCGCGTTGTGGGATGGGCGGAGAGTTGCTGTCGTCCTGAGCGCTATGCTCAGGACGACAAAGCGTCGCAGCCCGCTCAGGCGTCACTCCGCCAAAGAGCGTCTCGCGCGGTGACTCACCCGCAACTGTAAGCAGCGCAGCCGGCGCCATGTCGCACATGCCGAGACACGGTGAGTGCATCCAGGCGCAGGCGTTCTCGCCGATGACGACGGAATCTCCCGACGGTGCACCAACAATTGCGGGGCCTAATTGTGCCTCGAGCGCGTGCTCGATGTCATGCGCACCTCGCTGCACGCACGCGATGTCCGAACACACGTGCAACACGCGCTTGGGACGCGGCGTCGTTGCGAGTAGCGCGTAAAACGTCGCGACACCCCACGCATCCGCAGGCGGAACGTTCAGTCGCTCGCAGACGTAACCAAGTCCGCCTTCGCTGATCCAGCCAACGCGCGCTTGCAACGCTTGCAGCGCAGGCACGAGCTCATGCCGGCGTCCACGTGTGGACGCGCCACCGAGTGCGGTGTGCGCGTCGCGGTCCGCTCCACGCTCGCCGCCATCCCATGCAGAGGTTGGCGCACCGATCGCCGCATCGACCGCGGCGCGTTCTTCCAGGGTTGGCTCGGCTTCGATGAGGCGAATGTCCACTTACGCGTGCTCCACCATGAAGACACTCGTCGCGAGCTCGACGCGCACCGCGCACGCCTTGAACTCCGCAGTGCCCGACTTCGGATCTGAAACATCGAGCGTCAGCACGTTGGTCTTCACATCATCAGGGAAGTGCAGCGTCATGAACACCAGATTCTCGCGGAGGCCTGGATCGATATGTGCGCCCACCATGAGGCTGCCACGCCGCGAACTCACGCGCACAATGTCGCCTTCGGAAATCCCGAGCTTGTTCGCGTCTTCGGGCGAGATGTCGAGCGTCTCACCATAGTGAAGCGGAGAGTCGTAGCCGCTGGTCTGCACACCAGTGTTGTACGACTCGAGCCGGCGACCCGTTGTAAGGAGGAATGGAAACTCCGGCGAGCGCTCCTCGGACGGAGGTTCATTCACGACAATCGCGAAGGGTGCGCGCGCGCCTTCAACTGGCGTTTGCCACAGACGTGCATGCAGGAACTGTGACCCAGGATGGGATTCGTCAGGGCAGGGCCATTGCAATCCGCCCAGCGCGTCGAGTCGTGCGTAACTCATG
The DNA here is from genome assembly GCA_039934235.1 of bacterium. Taxonomy (GTDB): domain Bacteria; phylum Gemmatimonadota; class Gemmatimonadetes; order Gemmatimonadales; family Gemmatimonadaceae; genus AG11. Next base: position 11,708 of record JBDTMO010000002.1, read on the forward strand.
CCGCCAAACATCTCCGGCGCGACGACGCGCACCTCGTTCCACACCTCTTCTGCGGTGGGAGTCTTCCAGTCGTGCCCCATGCGTCTGGCGATCTCCGAAAGAATCCAGAGCTCGTCGCGCGCGCCCTCGGGGGAGTCCATGGCCTTACGGCATCGTTGCACGCGGCGCTCGCTGTTCGTCACCGTGCCTTCGCCCTCGCACCAACTTGCCGCGGATGGAAGCACCACATGCGCGAGCTCCGCAGTCTTCGTCAGGAAGATTTCCTGCACGACGAGATGATCGAGCTTCCTGATCGCCTTTTCGACGTGCCCCGCATCGGCGTCGGACTGAATCGGGTTTTCACCAATCACGAAGAGTGACGTCATCGTCCCCTCGGCCATCGCGTGCAGCATTTGCGTGAGATTCTTGCCGGACGTCGGCTGAATCCTTGTATTCCAGGTGGTCTCGAAGCGGGCGCGCGCGTCGTGATCGAGCTCGATATCCTGGAACCCCGCGAGCTTGTTCGGGATGGCGCCCATGTCACCACCACCCTGCACGTTGTTCTGCCCACGCAGCGGATTGCAGCCCGCGCCCCAGCGACCAACCTGACCCGTGAGCAGGCACAGGTTGATGAGCGCGAGGACGTTGTCCACCGCATTGTGATGTTCCGTGATGCCGAGCGTCCAGCAGACCATCGCGCGGTCGGCTTTCGCGAAGGCGTGCGCTGCCTCGCGAATGACGTCGGCGGGAATTCCTGTAATCGGTGAGGCGTATTCGAGTGTGTAGTGCTCGACGGACGCCTTGTATGCCTCGAACCCCGACGTGGAATTGGCGATGAATGCGTCGTGCGCGAGGCCGGCGTGAATGATCTCGCGCGCCATCGCGTTCGCGAGCGCGATGTCGCTCCCGACGCGCAAGCCAAGCCACACGTCGGCCCATTGGGCACTCGTGGTGCGGCGCGGGTCCATGACGTAGAGACGCGTGCCGTGGTGCCGGATCCCCTTGAGCAGGTGATGGAACCAGATCGGGTGTGCTTCGCGCGCGTTCGAGCCCCAGAGGAAGACGACGTCCGTCTCCTCGACTTCGGCGTATGAGCTCGTCCCGCCGCCTGCACCAAATGCTGTCGCCAGACCGACGACGCTAGGAGCGTGTCACGTCCGGTTGCAGCTATCGATGTTGTTGGTCCCGAACGCCACTCGGCTCAGCTTTCCCGCGAGGTAGTTCACCTCGTTGGTGGACTTCGAGCAGCTGAAGGTACCGAGTGCGTTGGGGCCGCCACTCTTCATGTTGCGCATGAATCCTTCGGCGGCGCGATCGAGCGCTTCGTCCCATGTGGCGGGACGGAGGACGCCGTTGTCGCGGACGAGTGGAGTGGTCAGGCGCTGATAGGGGCGGGACGCGTTTCGATTGCGAGCCATACAAATCTCCGGGATTGTGCTGCGAAACAGCCACGATCAACGAAAATGTGCACAGGGGATGGATCGGGGAAGGCAACCGGCAGCGAGATGGAGCCCTTTCCGATCACATCACGGCCTTCGCCGTCGGCTCAGGTCGCCGTGGTGAAGCTACCGGTGGAGCGGGACGGCCGTTCGACCATGTCGCGCAGGGCGGTGAATCGCGCCGCAATGGGTATGAACTGGTGCGCGGTCGCTGTGGCGCCGAGCCGGTTGATCAGCGTGGCGAAGCTGGGCTCGTGTTGGATGACCGCGGCACCACAGTCAGCCACGAACCACGCGACGGCATAGCTCTCCATGGCTTCCAATCGCGGGACGGCGTCACGAAAGCGAGCGATTCCCTCGGCGTGCTGGCCCTTGCTCATGAGCACGCGAACGGCGAGTGACTCGAGCAGCTCGCGGCCCTGGAACCACCAGTCTGCCCGATCGCCAAGGACCTGGGTGGCCTGCGCAAGCGAGGTCGCGGCCTGAGCGTTCTCGCTTAGCCGCATGGCGCATAGGCCCTCGCCAGCGCACGCGCCGATGATAATGTCGTCCGCGCCAAGCTCCCTCGCGAGCAGTACGGTTTCCGCGTACAGCCGCGCGGCCTCGACCGTGGACCCGCGCTCGCGTTCCACGTTCCCGAGGTTGTAGATGGCGACGAGCCGGTTCGCGTTGTTGCGCAGCGTGGTGTAAAGCCGCATCGCCTCACGCAGGGCTGCTTGCGCCCGCTCAAACGCGCCGTAGCGCACCTCGATTACGCCGAGGTTCATGGACGCATTCGCCGCAACGTCCAGCGCCTGCGCGTCCTGTGCCAGCGAGAGCGCGATGCGAAATTCACTGGCCGCGGCGGTATCGCCTTCCGTGCGCGATCGCGCGACGCCGAGCGTGAGGCGCGCCCGCGCCTCCATCACGCGGTCGCCGCGCCGCTGCACGCGCTTGATCAGTTCCTCCAGCACGCCCACGGCGTCCGCCGGATTCGCGACATTCACCGTGATGGCGCGCCGGTACATCGCGTCGGCCACCAAGCCCTCATCGCCGGCCTCCTCCGCGAGGTGCTGGCTCTCCTCGGCGATGCTGATGGCTTCGTCCATCTCGCCCTTGCGGGCGAGCAGTTGGACCAGAAGTGACCGCGTCTGTACGATGTCGCCAAGCGCGCAGCTCCCTCGCGCGCGCTCCACCAGGTCACGGCACTCCAGCTCTGCGTCCTGCACGCCGAGACCGAGGCGCATTTTCGCCTGAAGCCTGCGCAGCCGGGCCGATAGCTCGCGGCCTGGCGTGCCGGTAATTGTCGGAGAGGCGAGCAGCGTGTCGCACACTTGCTCGACATCGGCCCACCGACCGGACAGCTCCGCGACCCGCACCTGGTCTTCGTGCACATCGACGCGCTCGGTGTCGGATGCGGCAGCGCCTAATGCGAGTTCGAGCAGCGACCGAGCCTCCTCGAGCGCGTACAACTTGAGCGCCTCGCCGGCCGCGAGCCGACACGAGCGGTACGCTTTCGCCTGGTTGCCGCATTTCGCGTACTGCGAGGCGATTGCGTTGATCGCGGCAGGCGTCTTCTCGCTGAGCAGGTCTCCAATGCGTTCGTGCGCCGCACGCCGGCGTGGCGCATTCAACCCGCGCAGCACGGCGTCCACGAGCAGCGCGTGCGCGAACTGGTAGTGATCGTCCCGCGAGTCCGCGGGCGGCTCGATTACCGATGCGGCCAGCGCATCATCGACGGCATCGAGCACCGTATCGAATGGGATGCGCCCCGCGGCCGCGACAAACTCGAGCGAGAACCGGCGCCCGAATGCAGCGGCATAGGCGAGCACCTTCATGGTATCCGGCTGCAGGCGGTTGAGGCGGCGCGCGACGAGGTCGACCATTCCCTTCGGCAGCCGCACGGTGGTCGGCTGGGTCCACTGCCAGCCCGTGGGGCCCAGTGCGAAGACCCCTTCCTCGATCATCGCTCCCAACAGCTGCATGACAAGGAAGGCATTGCCCTCCGTGTGGCGAAGCACGAAGTCCAGGAGCGCGGGATCGGCGAACGGATGCTGCATCGCCGCCTCGAGGATCTCGCTGATCTCATCGGCAGTGAGACGGGCAAGTAGCAGCTCGGCGGCCCGTTCGTCGCGCGAGATGCGCTGCCGCCGCTCCTGAACCATGCCGATCGAGGCTTCCTCACTTCGCACGGTGGCCGTGATGCAGATGCGCTCTGTGGTGAGCTGGGCCATGACGTACTCGAGCGCATCCCAGCTCGCCGAATCGCTCCAATGCATGTCTTCCAACACGATCAGCAATGGCCGACCCGCGCTCACCTGCTGGAGATATCGAACCAGCTCGCGGAGCATCTGGTAGCCCTGCGCGGGATCGAAGGCGCGTGACGACTGGCCGTCGGTGGCCAGCGTGGGCACGAGCGCGGACAGGATGGGCCATTCGCCCGATGGCGTCATCCCCTGCGCATCGATGTTGGCCACGAGCTCCGACCACGGCCCATACGGTGGCGGGCTGTCGCTCTCGAACGCGCGGCCGAACGCGCTCGCGGTGCCGCGCAGGCGCAGCTCGGGCATGAGCTGTCGCACGAGGGTGGACTTGCCGACGCCGCCCTCGCCCACCAGCAACCGCAGCTGTGGCGAACCGTCGCTGGCCACGTTGAGGGCATTCACGAGTGTGCGCAGTTCCGGTTGCCGTCCGACGAACCGAGCGAACGACAGCCGCGGCGCATTCTCGTTCACGGATCCGGCGAGCACCACCTGGTTGCGCCCATCACGCTTGGATTCGAACAGGGCTCGATCGCCCGCCGCAAACAACTCCTCGAAGCTCCCGCCATGGTTGTGTGCCGTTGCAACGCCAATCGACAGGGTGACGCCGAAGGGCAGTTCGTCGGCATCGCGATGGGGAATAAGCGTCGCGGCGACACCAGCGCGAATAACCTCGGCAGCCGCGACGGCGCCTTGCGCATTCACTCCCGGGAGCAGGACGACGAACTCGTCGCCGGCATACCGGCCGACGTACTGACCGGCGCGAAGGTGCCGCTGCGCTACTTCCACGACGGCGCGGAGGGCATCGTCACCCGACAGGTGTCCGAGGGTGTCGTTCACGGACTTGAACGTGTCGACGTCCATCACCAGCAGCGAGGTGATGCCGTTCGTGCGACGGCGTTCGGCCAGCACCGCGCTCGCCACGTCGATGAAGGCGCGACGCATCAATGCGCCGGTGAGGTCGTCCTCCATCGCGACCGCTGCCCTCGTTGACCCCGTGCCAAGGCGAGGGGGGAGCGCGGACGCCCGCCCCTCGGTGCTCACTGGCACGTCGCGAACGAGCGCCTCGAAGAGAGGAAAGAGCTGCGGGTCGAACTGCGTGCCCACCTCTCGGCGCATGATCTCCATCGCCTCGAGATGGGTGAACGCACGCTTGTAGCTGCGCGCCGACGTGAGCGCATCGTAGACGTCCGCGACGCAGAGAATGCGCGCCGAAATCGGGATGTCCTCGCCGCAGAGCCCGTCAGGATACCCTCGGCCATCCCACCGCTCGTGATGACTGCGCACCATGGGCGAGATGTCCCAGGGAAACTCCACGTCGGCCAGCATCTCCACGCCCGCCGCGGGGTGACGCTGCACGACGACCCACTCGTCGTCGGACAGCTTGCTCGGCTTGTTCAGCACGTCTGCGGGAATGATCAGTTTTCCGACGTCATGCAGCAGCGCACCGATGCGGAACCAGAACAGCGTGCCCTCGTCGAGCCCAGCACGGCCGGCGAGGTTGGTGGCGAGATCGGCAACCCGCACGCAGTGACCTTGCGTGTGGAGGTCTTTCGACTCGATCGACTCGCCCCACTCGCGCACGACGTCGAGAAAGTCGCTCTCCAGGCGGGTCATGCGACGCGCCACGTCGGCAAGCTCGTGGCGCGAGCGCAGTTGGTCGAAGCAGGCGTGTGCCTCGTTCAGCGCCTGCAGCGTCTCGCGGTTGCGGCCCATTCGCGCATAGAGATCCGCCATCTCGCGGCAGGTCTCACCGCGCAATGCCAGATCGCCGAGCCGTGTGGCGACGCGACGGGCCTCCAGCAGGTGCGACTCGGCCTTGATGAAGTCCGCCGTCTCGCGAGCAATGACGCCGTAGACCTTTTGCGCCTCGCCGAAGGAGAGCGGGTCGTCGAGGTGCTGCGACAGCGCCATCGCGCGATCGCAGCGGCGCGTCGCTTCGGGATAGTCGTGGCGCGCGACCTCGAGCGCTGCGTGGTTGATGTCGATCAGGATGCGGGAGGACAGCCCGCCCAGCGCGTCGGCGATCCGCGCTGCCTCCGAGAATGCCTCGTCGGCGGCGTCGAGGCGCGACAACGCCATGTTCGTGACGCCGAGGTTGATGAGCGTGGGCAGGATGTTCTCTGGAAGGGCGTTCATCCGTCCCAGGGCAAGCGCCTCCTGGAAATAGCGCAGCGCTTCGCGGAAATCGCCGCGCACGCTGGCAATGGTGCCAAGGTTCGTGTGCGCGTGGGAGAGCACGCGCGGATCAGTGCCCTGCGCGCCATGCGCGAGCGCGCTGCGCAACAGGTCTTCTGCCGCGTCCAGGGCGCCCTGCCGCCACCGGATGACGCCCAGGACGTTCAGGGCATGGGCGCGTATGGCATGATCGTCTGAGCACTCCGCGACCGCGAGCGCCGCTTCTGCCGTGTCTTCGGCTGCCGCGTAGTCCGATTCGCGCTCGAAGCTGAGGGCGATCCACCGAAGCAGGGTAGAGGCGCGCGCTGCGTCTGGTGCGGGCAGGGCGCGCAGGGCCGACTCGAAGTGTGCGCGCGCCTCGCTGCGCCGGCCCTCTCGCTCGAGGGTTTGGGCGTCATCGATCAGCTGCTCGGTGGATTGCGGCGTGGCCGCATTCACGAGGTGCAGGTGGGGAGCGGAGGACGTTCCCGACGCGGACATGCGACCTGACCTGGACGGAGTGAACGGCGGAGGGAACTGCTGATGCACAGTATCGGCTCCGCCGCTGACTTACGACACGCGCGAGGGGACAGGCGCGAAGGACCTGCTCCTCGTCAGAAGAGCAGGTCCCTCAGTCATGGCCAGACGGGTCGTGTATGGAGCAGTCCCCGTGCTAGAACCTGCCTGCCGACACCGCGTATCCGGAGAAGTGCCAGATGTCAAAGGACGCAGTGGGACCAACGAGCGTCACCGGGATCACCTCACTGACCTTGATCTTCTTGGTGGAGCTGTTGATGTCGTCGCTGGACTTGAAGTAGACGATATCGAAGGGCGTCCCGATCCAGCTGGTGAGGCCGAGGTCCTGCGTGACGCGCAGCGGCGCCTTGAACTTTGTGCCTGCGGGCTCGAAGTCGAATGCCACGACGCTGCCGGCAAGCGCCGTCATCGAGATGGTCATGTCGGAGTCGACCGCGCCGACCGGAATGGTGACGTTCACGCCGAGCTGCGGAATGCGCAGTACGCCACCCTTCGTTTTGGAAACAGCGACGCTGACGGTGATCGGCGCCGCGACACTGGTCCGCCACTGCTGTGCCAACCGAAGCGAGTCCGGTATGCTGAGGGCCGCATCGACGGTCTTGCTCTGCGCCGCCGTGGGGATGACAGCGGAGGAACTCGGCGTTGTGGTGTCGACAGCGCAGGCACCGACGAACGTCAGGGCGCTGACCGTGGTGAGGAATCTGACGATCGTCGCGGGGCTCATTCGGCCACCATGTAGCCGGTGAAGTGCTTGATGCGACGGGAGACCTTCCAGCCGCTCACGTCACTTACGACGGAGGTCGCAAGCGTTGCATCCGTGAGTGACTCGTTCACGCACACGTTCATCGCATTGCAATACTGCAGCACCGCCATGCTGTTGAGCGTCGCGGCGTTCGAAACCACGAGCGTGAGCATTGCGTTTGTCTTCGGGTTGAAGCGCAAGGCGGGCTGGAAATCGACTCGGGGATGATCCGTTTCGGCGTTCCACACTACGGCGGTGATCGTGATCGGGACGGTTGCGGGCGTACAGGCGTTGTTCCAGGTCGTCGGGCCGTACCCAGATGTCTGCAGGTCGCAAATCGAACTGGCTGGCAATGCGAGGTTGCTCTGGCCGAAGTTGAGGACAGTGCTTACGCTCGGATTGACGGTGAACGTGTACACGCCGGACACTGCACCGACGAGCGACTTGCTCGCGTCTGTGGGCACTTGCGTCGCAGCGGGGGGTGCCGTGAGGTCGCCCGAGCAGGCGGCGATCAACAGGCTGGCGATGACGAGAAAGGACAATCGTGGGGCGGTGAAGCTAGCCAGCGTCGGCTTTTTCATTGTGGGCCCGTCCTCTTGTCGAGCCGATGGCTCGACTGAATGAGTGAACACCGGAACCAAGTTCTGGGCGGCGGTGCAATCGTGCGGTTGCGCCATGGCGAGACGGCGAACGCGAAGAGGGAAGGCAATGCCAAGGCCACCATTCGCAGAGTTCGCTTAACGTGTCAACAAGCCCGAATAACCATTCGTTTAATGGATGACCGGTCATATCGATTCATTGAATACGGACAGAAAGTCAGGCCCGGAATTGGAGCTCATCGTGCATTCTGCAATGAAAAGCGCAAATAGCGGCACTAATTTTCCGCGAGGCGGAGGCTTACGGCTGTTTGCGATGTTTGTCGGAGCGTCGCTCGCCCTGACGCCCTCCGCGACGCGCGGGCAAGCCGCTGCACTCGTGAAATACAGAGTGACGCCTGAATCCACCGATTCCTCCATTCACCGCTTCAACGATCCTCACTACGTCGTGTTCGAGCGGACGACGACCTCAGCTGCGCCGCTTCTTGTCTTCATGCCTGGAACGGGAGGAATGCCCGAGCGGACATCAGCCTTCGCCGATCTGGCCGCGCACATGGGATATCGCGTTATCGGGCTCGAGTACACCGACACGCCCGCGGTTGCGCAGTTGTGTCCGAAGAATCGCGACCCGAAGTGCTCGGAGCATTTTCGGCAGAAGCGGATTTATGGCGACGACGTCACCGACGTGATCGACGATCGGCCATCGGAGTCAGTCGTCAATCGCCTCACGCGGCTTCTCACAACGCTCTACCACGATCATCCCACCGAAGGTTGGGCTGACTATCTGGAAAACGGTCAACCCAAGTGGGGCAAGATTGCGGTGTCGGGATTGTCGCAGGGCGCGGGTATGGCGGCGTACATCGCGCAGAAGACGCTCGTTGCTCGCGTGATCCTCTTCTCGAGCCCGTGGGACAACTATGGACCGCGGCAAACGCTCGCGCCTTGGATCGTCACGGGGCACGGTGAAACGCCGGCAGATCGTTGGTTCGCCGCCTATCACGAGAAAGAGCCAACCGCCGCGGCGATCGCGCGCGCGTACGCCGCGCTCGGCATTCCTTCATCGCAGATACGCGTCTTTACGCTCGAGCCAGCGCCAACACCGGCGTACTTGGAGGATTGGCGATTTCTGATGGGGAGTGTGCGCTGACGGTTGGGCAGACTACGGTGTGTGAGGCCGCGATTTTTTGTGCGAGCTTGTGACGTGGTTGCCGACAGCGTCGCGCGGTCGATGGGCTGCGGCGCTATCGTGTCGCGATCAGGGTTTATGAGACAACTGCAACTGCTTCATCGCGGATTACGCGATCCGTGTTCAGCAGTTGCAGTTGCAGTTGCAGTTGCCGGGCTGTTACTGGACCTCATTCCAAAACTGGAATGAGCGTTGTCTGGAGATACATCAAGCGGACTCGCCCCTTTGTGCGCCGGCAATCGCGCCGCATCCCGTCGGTGAGGGCACGTACTGCAGACGTCGCGGCACGCGCGGCCTCGCAGACATCACGGGATAGCCTGCCGCCGCCCCCGACGCACGAGACCATGTCCCGCGATCGTGCCAAGCAATACAGTCGGCACGACCTGCACGGTCTGGATAAGGAGTGCCGCCGCGACGGCGGCGCCGCGCTCGACGCCGAACGATGTCATGATCATGGCGTATATGACCTGGAATACGCCGACGTTGCCCGGCGTCGCGCGAATCAGAAAACTGATGCCGATGGCCAACATCGCGGCGACCGACCCCGCGAGCGGTATCGACAGATGCGCCGCACGCGCAATGGTGTGATACGTGGCCACCTGCAGCGCCCATGCGCCGAGCGAGAGGAGCAACGCGGCCACAATGCGCGATGGCGACCCAGTCTCGGCAACGCTGTTAGCGAAGCGCCGCGCATAGGCCACGATACGTCCCGACGCGGGCGTCGACCTGGATGGTGACGCGAGGCTCAGCATGACCAGGGCGGCCACCGCAACCGCCAGCGCAACGTACGCTGCCATGCGCCAGCCCAGCAGGGATCCAGGCGCGCCAGGCAACATCGTCGCTAGAGAAAGCAGCACGAGGTAGCTGACTGCATCGAGGACACGCTCGAGCGCGAGCGCACCCGCCACGCGTGCGCTGGACACGCCTGTTGCACGCGAGACGAGCAGCACCCGCGCGCCCTCGCCACCCTGCGCGACGACGAGGTTGTTGAGCGACGCGGTGCGGCGACGGATCGCCGTGGCGGGACGGTTTCGCGGGATGCAGAGCCGCCCAGGGAGGAACGCGCAACTGCGCGCCAGATTGGCTCAGCTAGTGGTAACGCTCGCGCCAGTCACCGTGTAAAATGGGCGCCATGCATTGGACGCAAAACTACAATCCGCTGGGCAACGCGTTCACGTCGACGATCGTCGCCGCGCTACCGATTGCCGTCCTGCTGGGTTGCATCGCGACGGGACGCGTCAAGGCGCACATCGCCGCGCTTGCCGGCCTCGCAACCGCCCTCCTCATCGCCATCGCGGTGCTCGGCATGCCGTCGAGCGCTGCCCTCGCCGCGTGCGTGGCTGGTGCCGCTTACGGATTCCTGCCGATCGGCTGGATCGTCCTGAACATCCTCTTTCTCTATCAGTTGACGAAGGAGCAGGGCGCCTTCGACCACATGCAGGCGAGCATCGCGACCGTCAGTGCAGATCGCCGAGTGCAGCTCGTGCTCATCGCGTTCTCGCTTGGCGCGTTCTTCGAAGGTGCGGCTGGATTTGGGACGCCGGTGGCGATTACAGGAGCGTTGTTGATTGGACTGGGATTCACGCCGCTTCAGGCGTCCGGCCTGTCGCTCATCGCCAATACGGCCCCTGTTGCCTTCGGTGCGATGGGCACGCCGATCACGGCGCTGCAGGGCGTCACGGGAATCGATGCGCTGACACTCAGCCAGATGGTTGGACGGCAGCTTCCATTCTTCTCGCTGATCGTGCCCTTCTGGCTCATCGCGGCTTACGACGGTGTGCGCGGCCTGAGGGAGACATGGCCCGTGTTGCTCATTGCAGGCGTGAGCTTCGCGATTCCGCAGTTCGTGATGTCGAACTTCCAGGGGCCGTATCTCGTCGACGTCGTGGCTGGTGCGACATCGATCATCGTGGTCACGACATTCATCAAGCTTCGCGGCGCACGCACGACCACGACCGTGAGCGCCGCAACGAAAGCGTCGTCGATCAAGCCATGGATTCCGTGGATACTGCTCTGCGTCTTCGTGTTTACGTGGGGACTTGTGCCGGTGAAGGCATTCCTGAACCACATCTTCGCGCCGCAGCTTCACGTCCCGTACCTGGACGGCGTTGTGCAGCGCGTGCCGCCAGTCGTTACCGCAGTGCAGTCGGAAGCAGCGGTGTTCACGTTCAACATTCTCTCCGCCACCGGCACGAGCATCCTTATCGCCGCGCTACTCGGCGGACTCGCCATGGGTTGCACCGTGGGAGAGCTGGGCCGAGCGTACAAGCGTACGCTGCGGATTGCGTGGCCGTCGTTGTTGACGATCGTCACGATGCTCGCGCTGGGATACCTCACGCGCTACTCGGGGCTCGACGCGATTCTCGGTCTCGCGTTTGCGCGCAGCGGTGTGCTGTACCCGCTGTTCGGCACGCTGCTTGGTTGGCTCGGCGTTGCGCTGACTGGATCGGATACGTCGTCGAACGTGCTGTTTGGCAGTCTTCAGAAAATCACTGCGACGCAGCTGGGCCTGTCGCCGACGTTGATGGCGGCGGCGAACAGCTCGGGTGGCGTGATGGGCAAGATGATCGATATGCAGAGCATCGTGGTCGCGAGTGCGGCGACACGGTGGTACGGCCAGGAGGGAAAGATTCTGCGTTTCGTGTTTTTACACAGCCTCGTGCTCGCCATCCTCGTCGGCCTGTTGGTGATGCTTCAGGCGTATGTGCCGCCGTTTACGAGGATGGTGCCGTAACTCCGGCGCAACGTGGGTACTGGCATCCGTTAACCGCAGAGGACGCGGAGGAGCAGAGATCGCAGAGGTTGTCATAGTGAGAGAGCGAAGCGAGTCGAATGTCATCCTGAGCGAGCGAAGCGAGTCGAAGGATCTGCACGTTCGGTACTTCCCCGCGCCCTCCGCCCCTCCGCGTCCTCTGCGGTAAATGACGTCGTCCCTGGCGTGCCGAGGGGGCCTGCCTGGCGTGGGGTGCAGATCCTTCGACTCGCTTCGCTCGCTCAGGATGACACTCGACTCGCTTCGCTCGCTCAGGATGACACTCGACTCGCTTCGCTCCCTCGGAAGTTACGGCTTGAGCTGCTTCTCCCTCGTCGCGCGAAACTCATTGCCCGCGCGCCACTCCGGCATCTTCGCCGCGTTCGCGATACGATACCCCATCGTGAGAAACAGGTCGAGATCCTGCACGGCGCCGCTGAGATCCCAACCCGGCTTGATGTCGTCCGACGGCTTGTGGTAGTCCGTGTTGTCGAACTCCTCGCGCTTCTGCATCCCGAAACCGGCAGGCTTGTCGACGAAGTCGATGCCGCCCTCCGGATCAAAGGCAGGAACGCCGACCTTCGCAAAGTTGAAGTGATCGGAGCGGTAGTAAAACCCCTTCGACGGCTGCGCATCCGGACGCAACGTCCTTCCATGCTCGGCCGCTGCGGCAGACGCGTAATCGTCGAGCTCAGAGCTGCCAAGCCCAATGACGGTGATGTCCTTCGTCGGACCCCACGTGTTCAATTCGTCCATGTTGATGTTCGCGAGCGTCTTCGCGAGCGGATAGACCGGCGTTACCGCGTAGTACTCCGAACCGAGCAGCCCCTGTTCCTCTGCCGTGACAGAGATGAAGAGAATCGAGCGCTTGGGCGGGGTCTTCATTGCCGCGTACGCCTTCGCAACTGTCAGCAAGCCTGCGACGCCACTCGCGTTGTCATTGGCGCCATTGTAGATCGAGTCGCCATTGACCTTCTCGCCAATTCCGAAGTGATCCCAGTGCGCGGTGTAGATCACGTACTCGTCCTTCAGCGCGGGATCACCTCCCTCGACCTTCGCCATCACGTTGCGTGAGTCGATGGTGCGAAGTGTGTTGTCGAGCTTCACCGTCGCAGTGACGCCGAGTGGCACTGGCTTGAACTCGGCAGTGGCTGCATGCGCCTTGAGCGAATCAAAGTTCTGGCCCGCCATGGTGAAGAGCGCCTTGGCCTGGTCAACGTTGATCCATCCTTCGATCGCACTGCGGTTCATGTTCTTGTCGGGTGTTACCAGGTCGAACTGCTCGGCGGTCTTGCCCTGGACGACCGCGAACGGATAGCCTGCCCGATCCGTTTCGTGCACGAGCAACACGCCCGCTGCCTTGTGCTTCATGCCCTGTTCGTACTTGTACGTCCACCGGCCGTAGTACGTCATGCGCGGGCCGCCGAAGAGCGACGTATCGGCGAGCGGCGGATCATTCACGAGCATCACGAGCGTCTTGCCGGCGACGTCAATTCCCTTGAAGTCATCCCACTTGAATTCCGGCGCTTCGACACCATAGCCGACGAACACCAATTCACTCTTGTCGAGTGACGCGCCAGGCTGCACGTGCTTGGTCCATGCGACGTAATCGTCGCGCCACTTGAGGTCCTTCTTCGTCGCGCCCTTGGCGAAGGTGAGCGTCGGTGCTCCCTTCACCGTGATGCCGACGAGGGGCACCTTCTGGATGTACGTGCCATCAGTGTTGCCTGGCTTGAGGCCGAGGGCCTTGAACTGCGACTCGATGTACGCGACGGTCTTCTCCTCGCCGGCGCTTCCGGGCTGTCGTCCCATCAACGAGTCGTGCGCGAGCACGCGGATGTGGCGCATGATCGTGCCGCTGTCGACGGCGGCAATGGCTTCCGCTGGCACTGGCTCGCCGGTAACAGTGGTCGCTGGCGCGTCAGACTTGGTTTGGCACGCGGACGCAACGGCGAGGAGAGCGAGCGAAAGGCGTGTGAAAGACCGCGACATCATCGATAGGCCGGTGAGAGAATGGGCTATAAGAACGTGAACGGAATAAGACAGCGGGAATATGTGTCGCACGACCGTACTACCGACAGGAGTCCAACGAGTCGCGAGGTGATGCGTATTCAGATTGCCGTCATCCTAACCTTCATCGAGCTCGATTGTGAGAATAACAACGACTGTCCGCACCACGCTGTGCTTGATCGGCGCGTGCCTTGTGGCGCTTCCCATTGCCGCAGCGCATGCCCAGGCCGACGAAATTCAGGTCTACACTGGAGAACTGGCCGCGCCGCGCGAGTTCAGTCTCACCGTGCATGGGAATTACACGGCGAAGGGCATCAAGACGGCGGGGTTTGCCGGCGGCGTGGTGCCGCAGGGTTCGGTCAATGGTGCGGTGGAGTGGGCGTATGGCGTGAGTGAGTGGTTCGAGGCGGGCGCGTATCTCCCCGTGTACAGCATCACGCGCGACGGCAGCGTGCTCGTCGATGGCGTAAAGCTTCGCGCGCTCTTCGCGGTGCCACATGCTGAAACGCGGAGCTTCTTCTATGGCGTGAACTTCGAGTACAGTCGCAACGCGAAGCACTGGGACCAGTCGCGCTATACCGGCGAGATTCGCCCAATTGTCGGCGCCCGGTCGGGCCACTGGGACGTCATCGCCAATCCCATTCTCGACACGTCCTTCGACGGATTTGGCTCGCTGGTGTTTGCGCCGTCACTCCGGGTGGCGAACAACATCACGCCAGAGTTTGCGCTGGCGGTTGAGCACTATGCCGAGTTCGGCCAGTTGAATGCGTTCGAACCGCGGGGGCAGCAGCCGCACAATATTTTTGCGGTCACTGATTTTTCGCACAAGTCGTTCAGCGTGGAATTCGGAATCGGTACAGGCTTGACCGACGCGTCGGACAAGTTGGTGATCAAGACGATTCTCGCGCGGACGTTCTAGCGTCGGCGAACACTCCTCCCTGTCATCCCGCATGAGCAGCGCGAATGTCGGGATGATGCGCCACCGGGGGACTCTGCGTCGCCTGAGCGTCCTCGCAGTGCTCTGCGCAGTTCTCTCGGCGTGCCTGCCGCGTGCGGTCGCCGAGAGCATCGTTCTCGAGGACCAGGTCGTCCGCAGTGCCGATCGTGCCTATGGCGAAGACGCGCGCCAGACGCTCGATGTGTATCGGGCACGCACAACGCGACGATCGGCGCCGGTGGTGATTTTTCTCTATGGCGGCCGATGGAAGTACAGCTCGAAGCATGATTATCTGCTTATCGGCAATGCGCTCGCGCGCCAGGGATGGATCGCGGTGCTGCCAAACTATCGCCTGTATCCGTCGGCGCTCTTTCCCGCATGGGTGGTGGACGGCGCGAGCGCGGTGCGCTGGACACGCGACCACATCGCCAGCTACGGCGGCGATCCGACGAAGATCGTTGTGATTGGGCATTCGTCGAGCGCGCACACGACCGCGATGCTCGCGCTCGACGAACGCTACTTGCGAGCCGCTGGTGTTCCGAGCGGCGCGGTACGCGGGTTCGTGAGCATGGCCGGCCCCGTCGACACGACGTGGACAGCACCCGACGTCCAGGCGCTCATGGGGCCGAGCGACGAGTGGCCCGAATCGTACCCGTACAACTTCGTCGACGGGAAGAACGCGCCGCTCCTGCTGCTTCATGGTGCAGGCGACAACGTGGTCACGGTGGGAAACTCCGTCCGGCTCGCGAATCGAATCACGTCGCGCGGGGGATGCGCGAAGCTGGTCGTGTACCCCGGAATCGGCCACGTGAAGATTGCCTTGTCGCTCGTCATTCCGTCTATCGCACCAGCCCTACGTGACATCGGCGCGTTCGTGCGCGACCCGGCAGCGTTTGCGTGCGGACGCTAAGCTCTCGTCCTGAGCAAAGCGAAGTACCTGCACTTACCGCGTAAAACGGCACGTGCAGGTCCTTCGCTTTGCTCAGGACGACAAGGGTTAGTGTTTCAGCTTGCCCCACCGCGCCATTACGTCCTTGTACTGAGCACGCGCTTTCGTCGCGGCCTCGATTTGGCGAGCGGTTGGTGCGACATCCGCGCCTTGCATCGACATCGCGGCGGCCATCATCGCGTTGCTAACGCCGTCGAGCGTCGGCGGACCAGCCGGCACTGCACCGCGTCCAAATCCACCACCGCCGCCGCCTCCCCCACCACCGCCGCCACGTCCGCCACCACGCACGGGCGCCGGTGCGAGCGAATCGATTTTCGCCTTGAGCGCCGCGTCTGTTCCGCCAGTCTTTTCAGACAATGCACGCGCTTCCAACTGCGCGGCGTGAGCGGCAATCGCACCGTCGTACATCTCCTTCGACAGCGTGGCGAGTTGCGAGAGTCCGGCAGCGGACGTCTTTACGCGCGGATCGAGCTTGAGCACAATCGGCTGCGCGTACGTCTTCCCGTCCGCCGTCAGGCGAACCGTATATGAACCCGGCGCCGCCCATGGCGAGGTTACAGACGGATACGTGCGATGCGGAACCGCGCCCTGCGCGGGCTCGCCAGGCGCTGCGCCTTCCGCGACGACGGGATCCATATGCAGATCCCACACGAAGCGATGCATTCCTTCCTGTGCCGACAACGCTGCCGTCGGTGCCGCCCAATACAGGGGGAACGCGCAGTGCGGTGCGTTCGGCGTGCGCTGGCAAACCTTGTTGTACGCTTCGGGAT
Organism: bacterium; assembly: GCA_039934235.1. Lineage (GTDB taxonomy): Bacteria > Gemmatimonadota > Gemmatimonadetes > Gemmatimonadales > Gemmatimonadaceae > AG11. The sequence goes on from JBDTMO010000002.1 coordinate 28,002, forward strand.
CCACGCCCGCGTCAGGACTCGGCGCGAGGTCCGCGCTCGTATACGACCGCACGATCTTGTTCGCGCGATCGAGAATTTCGAGCTTCACCGCACCAGATGCATTGCCCGCGAGATAGTAGTCGAGGATGCCGCCTGGCGGCGGATTCTCACCGGCCGGCATTTCGGGTGGCCACGGCGTGGGCTCGTTCGTCGCGAAGCGCACTCGCACTGCCGTCACCGGCTTGACGAGATACGCTGCGTGAGCCGTCGCCGCCGCGCGCACCGCAGCAGCTTGACGAAGCGGAGTCAGGTCATCGAGAATGTAGAAGCCGCGACCATGCGTGCCCGCAATGAGATCAGAACAGAGGCACGACTCGTCGTCCTTCACCTGAAGGTCGCGCACTGAAATCGCCGGCATGTTGAGCCGGAGCGATTGCCAGTGGTCGCCATCGTCGTAGGATACCCACACCTGCGTTTCCGTCCCGGCGTAAAGCAGACCCTTTACGCGGGGATCCTCGCGAATGGCGCTCGTTGCCTGACCAGCTGTAATGCCGGTATTGATCTCGGTCCAGCTCTTTCCGCCGTCGTGCGTGCGCCAGAGATGCGGATTCAAGTCATCGACACGCATCGTGTTCGCCGCGGCATATGCCGTACCCGCGTCGAAGTGACCCGCCTCGATATTGAAGATGCGCGTCCATGGCTTGATGGCACTCGGCGTCACATTCGTCCAGGTCGCGCCGCCGTTCGCGGTCGTCTGGATGTTGCCGTCGTCAGTACCGGCCCACATCACCTTGATGTTCATCGGTGACGGTGAAAACGCGGTGATGGTGCCAAGAGGCGCAGGAGTGACCGTGCTGGCGTATTTGCCCGCGTTTGCAGGTACGGTCCATGTTTGCCGAGCCAGGTCGGGGCTGATGCGCGTCCAGGTCCTGGCGCGATCCATCGTCTTCCACACGGCGTTGGAGACGTAGAACAACATGTTCGGATCGAGCGGCGACCAGTCGATCGGCATCGTGCGAACGTTGCGATTGAAGCTCTCCCCGTTCGGGCCCTTCGCCGTCATGTCAGGGCCAACAGCGGTGGTCTGGCCCGTCTTGCGATTGTAGAGCGACACGTTGTTGCGCGCGCTGCCGAACACCATGTCGGGATCTTTCGGGTCCGACGCAGCGACGCCGTATTCCTGGATGTTGACCGGATGCCAGTCGTGGAACGTGATCTTGCCGTCCATCGAACGGCTGTCGACGCATGCGGAGCCGGAGTCCTGCTGGCCGCCGCACACACGATACGGAAACGCCATGTCCGTCGAGACGTGATACATCGCGGCCGTGGACTGCGTGTACCAGTTGCTCCATGACTCGCCTCGATTTCCGGAGACGACGCCGCCCTGATCAGCGACGACGAGAAGGATGTTCGTGTCGTTCGGGTTGATCCACACACGCTGATAGTCGTCGCCGCCAGGTGCGCCGCGGACCGCTGTCCACGTGACGCCGCCATCTTCGGTCCGCCACATCACGGTCGAAGCGCTGTAAACGACGTTCTCGTTCTTTGGATCGACGGTGACTGTGGGCAAGTCACCACCGCCAATGCGGCCGAGGGGACGATTGTCCATCACGCGCGGAGCAGCGCCGTTGGGTCCATTCAAC
>JBDTMO010000003.1:0-25143 GCA_039934235.1 bacterium
ACACTTCCTGAAGGTCCGCGTCATCACCGACTGCCTCGATGCGCTCCTGAAGGGGGATGACCTCGTCGTCGCACGCCATCACGGCCACGGCACGAAACTCAAGCCCTTTGGCGAGGTGCATGGTGCTGATCGAGACGTATCCGCTGGCCGCCTCGGCACGGTCGTCGAGCACCTTGAACGGTATACCCGCTTCCGTCACCGCCTTCCTCGCCCGGTCAAGTTGTGCCGACGACCGCACGAACACGCCGAATTCATGAGGGAGGACACCGTCCTTCACGCATTCGGCGAGCCATCCGGCAACGCCGGCAATTTCAGTATCCTCGTCCGGAAAGACTCGAACGATCGGAGGCGGACCGTTGAACACCGATACGGTATCCGCGCGGTTCTCGCTGTTGCCATCCACATCCGTGAGTGACGGCCCGAGGAGGCGATCGGCCTGCGCGCGAATTTGGTGGGACGTTCGATAGTTCACCCGGAGCGTGCGCGACCGACCGCGAATGTCGACGCCCAAAGATTTCCAGGAGAACGGCTGCTGGAAGATTCGCTGTCCTGTGTCTCCGGCGAAGAAGAGCGCGTTCGGTCGACCGCCGCCGAGCGCAGCGAGGAACCGCAAGTGTGCGACGCTCAGGTCCTGCGCCTCGTCCACGACGACGAAGTCGTAGATGATCTTGACGCCGATGGACAGCGCTTCCGCGAGGCAGGTGAATAGTGCCGCGCGCGTGATCGTGCCGCTCGCAGCCAGTGTATCACGCGCATGCTCGAAGATCGACCAGAGCACCTTGCGCTGCGGTTCCGGCAGCCGCGTTCTCCGACCCAGCCGCGCGACGTCGCGATAGGACTCCCAGCTCTTCAACTGCCAGGCGTCGACGACCTGCTCCCACTCCGTCAGCAGGAAGTGCTGGCTGAACTTGTGACCACCGACCGCGGACGCTGCGCGTTGCAACGCTTCGCGCACCACTTCCTGCTCGGCGACCTTCGGACGCCCGATGTGCGCCTTGTAAAGTCGAGCACCGGCCGCATCGATGGACAGTACATCAATGCGCTCCGCGAGCCTTGGTTCATCGCCGACCAATCGCTTGAGCTTCGTATGAAGCGTGCTGGCCAGCGTGTCGGAGAAAGTCGTCAGCAATACGCGCGCTTCGGGATTGCTCCGCGCCAAATACGCAGCGCGATGCAACGCGACGATCGTCTTCCCCGTTCCCGCCGAGCCAGACACTCGGGCCGGTCCCGTGTAGTCGCGCTCCACGAACTGGCGCTGCTCGGGATGCAGGAAGACCGTCCACTTTTCCCACGGGAACTCGAGCGCACGTTCCAGCTCCTCGACGTTCGTCATCACGCGGAAGCGGCGCTGTGCGTCCGGATGCTCGAATGGATCAATCGTTGGCAGCGCAGGCGATACGCGCGGCGTTCCACCCGTCGCCAGTTCCAGTAGCGCCTCCGCAGCCTCGGCGGGCAGGTGATCCGCAACCGCCAGTATGGTGTCGTCGGTCGCGTGGCGCACATCGGCAAGCCATTCGACAGGAACTCCAAAGCTCAGCAACTCTTCGTCGGACACTGCGCAAAACAGGGGCGTCTTAAGCGCTGGAGTCGCACTCTCGAGCGGAAGCGATACCTGCACGTAAACGGGGAGCACGATCTCCTTCACCGTCTCCCGGATCTCCACGAGCTGCGCGGCGCCCGTGCTCGGATGAGTCTCCAGCTTCCGCCGCTCGGCCCACCCGTACGCTTTGTCGTGGTGGTCCACGTAGCACAGCAGCAGGTTCCCCTGCGATCGATGAACGATCAAGCGGAGATCGCTGCTGGCGCGCACCGACCAGAAGTTCTTGTCGCGTGCCCTGTCGAGCTTGTGGAAGCTCAAGCCGGGTTGAGCGGGGTTGAGTTGGAGATCGAAGGCCGTCGTCTTGACAGCCTTCTGCTCGTCGGCCGTGAGGCGCGAGAGGCTGTCTGTGAACGTGTCCGCTATTCGGAATTCCACTGACACGCTACCGCCTCCATCACATTACATGAATTTGACGCCGCTGTCCTGAATCTGGATCATCATCCGGAAATCCGGCTCCTGGCTCGCGCGGGCGTAGTGGAATTCGATCATTTCGATCCAGCGCACCAGAAGCTCTCGCCCCTTGACCTCGTTGCACCTGAAGCTGATGCGGCCAAGGCGTCGCAACCGAGTTCGATTTCCTTCCGGTATTCTTCGAATGAGCTGGTCGAAATCGCGATCCCACGTAACGACGATAGCCGACAACCGGTCTCCGATCGTGGCAATAACCGGGTCTGCCGTGCCGGCCGGAAAGAGGTCGCGAACAAAGCGAACGTCATGGCCACGAGACGCGAACAACTCCGCAACCGAGGTTGGCACGTTCTCGTCAATGAGCAGCAGCATCGTGTGGGATCTGCTGCGGGAGCTCGTCAGGCCGCCGAGTGGCGATTCCGTTCGAACTCGATCGCAGCGGCGATATCCGCCGCCGTGAGCCTCGGATATTCCCGAATGATCGCGTCACTCGTGAAGCCAGCCGTATGGAAGTTCCACACGGCAGTCGTCGGAATCCGGGTTCCAGCAATTACCCAGGCGTTGTGAACGACATATCTATTCCGCGAGAGCTGTCCGAGCTGATCGGCGTGACGGTCGCGGAGGTGGGCAGCCGCTTCCCGGATTTCATTCGCGATCGGTTCAAGAGCGATAGGGAACACCTTCTGGCCAGCGCCTCTGGGTTCAACGATCGAGCCCGAGTCTGGATCATGGAAGACGACCTTCCTGCCGTGGAGGGCGAAGCGCAGGCTCGACCATGGTGCGTCATGCTGCGATCGAAGCCACTGGCCAACTTTTCGGAGTTCCTGAAGCGGAACCTGATGGACTTTCCGCAGGATTCCAATAGTGCGAAGCCCAACAACATCCCGGAATGAGTAAATGCGCCCAAAAGCACGGCGCCCGTGGTCGTCCACCAATGTGGGTGAGAAGAACTCCGTGCGGTCCCAGTAGCTCAGTTGTCGCGACGAGAGACCGGTAAGCCGACAGACGTGTTCGGCGGTGAAGGCAGCGATTTCAGACATCCGAGTCCGTGTCCTCCAACGGCTAGAAACGCAATCTTGGAAATATACCGATGTATACCGGCGTATAACCTCTTTCGCATATAACTCGGTAGAATTGCACCGAAATCACACCTTGAACACTTTCATCACTTCGTCCCCGAGGTGATTGATCACCTTCACGGCAATTCGTCCTCGTTTCGGCTTCTCGAAGGCCCGAGAGGTATCGCTGTTCAACGTGGCCCACGCTTCATGATCGATTTCGGCCTTCAGCGTGGTCTTGAGCGCGCTGTACGGATCGTTAGCGCCAGGAAGTAGGCCTGACGGACGAAGAAGCTCTCCTCGTTGTAGTCTGTATCGATGAACCAGCACGCGATGCCATCGGCACCGTCGCTCACGACTTCACCGGTCTGCGGCTTGAAGACGTCGACCCCATTCACCTTGATCCGAATCCGTCCGTCGGGTTGCGGCAGCACGTCGATGTCCGGCTCGCCGAAGATTACAAACAGGTTGCCCTTCCCCGTGTTCTTCAGGTCCTCGGCCATGTGCAGGTCGGCGTTCATGCGCGCCTTGAGCACGGGTAGCTTGCCGAGTTTGGCGAACTCGGTGGTGTGCGCCTCGTAGTTGAAGGCGCAGGCGATGAGGACGTCGAAGCGTGCGTCGGCAGCCTCACGCGCGGCTGCGACGAGGTCCGCACGCTGGACGGTGCCGAACTCTGGCCCGATGAAGATCGCTGCGCGCTTCTCGACGTCGCCTTCCATGTAGCGGCCATCGGCGCAAATAAGATCACCCGCCCACGGCGTGATCGGTGCAAGGGTGATCCTGTCCTCCTTGTGTGCCTGCTGCACGCCGGCGGTGCGGAGGTTCTCGAGAATCATCTGTGCGAAGTTTTGCCGCGCACCCCACTCGGGATCTCGTTCTCGCGTCGCATCGATGAGTTCATCGTTCTCGTCAACGCCGAGCATCCGGTGCGGGCTGAGACTTTCCACGGTGAATGGGCCGGCGACGCGGACCTTCTTCTTGTCCTCGTACGGCTTGTCGTAGAGGTATTCGTACTCGGCCTTCGCGGCGATGGACTTGTCGATCTCCGCCTGGCGTGCGATGCGGGCCTTCCACCATTCGGCGTGAAGCGTCTTCGCTTGGTCGCTCCACTTCGCCTCGGTCTCGCGTGGAATCTCCCACTCTTCCCAGCTTTGCTTCAGGGCAGCGTTGAGCTTCGCGCGCAACGGTTCGAGCGTCTCCTGCCACCGCTCCCAGATGACGTCGATCTCGGCGTTGTTAGCGATGGACTTCAGTGTGATGTGCGGGACGCGCTCGTAGACGAAGCCATGGCGAACGTTGCCATGCACCGGCTGGGTGCTCGGTGCGGCGCGCGTGACATCGCCTTCCTTCTGCTGGCCCTCGCGCGAGTCTGCGAGCAGGTAGTACGGGTAGCGCGCGCCCATGACGCGCGCGCGTGCTAGCGCGAGGGCGACGCGTGAGGTGTCGATGGTGATCCAGCGGCGGCCCCACTGCTCAGCGACGGTTGCCGTCGTTCCCGAACCACAAGTGGGGTCGAGAACCAGATCTCCCGGATCGGTGGTCATGAGTACACACCGTTGCACTATTTTAGTGCGAGTTTGCACTACATAGAGGCGCTCTTCAGTGAAGCTTCCAGCGCCGAGATCCTCCCAAATTGTCGTAATCGGAAACGCTGGAAAATCATCGATATAGCGCACGTAGCGAAGAGAATTCTCGGTCGGCACGAGCCGTTGAGAAAGCCTCAATCGATCGAGCCCAGGAATGGTCGTCTTCCACATCGAACGAGGCGGCGGAGTGTAGCTCTTGTTTAGCAGTGTGTAGGGTGCAATTCCGGTTGTACCATGGCTATCGGAGGTAAGTGGAGTCGGGGCGAATAGTGAACGACCATTCGCCCGTCCAGCGACGACCTCCGCTTGGGTAGCTTGCCGCCACGCTCCGGCCTCGTCCATCACTCGCGTATAGCTACCCGCTCCACTTTGCCCCGCCACCTTCTCTCCGAACAGAGTGCGGTATTTCACTTGGTCAATGTTCTTAGCAAACCAGAGAATTGTGTCCGAGACGCGTGGCACCAAGGTGCTTGATTGACCTCCTGTCTTTTTCGCAACAATGGCAGCGCAAAAGTTCTCGTCGCCCATAATTTCATCCATAACCGCTCGCACCCGATGCACATTCTCGTCACCAATCTGCACGAAGATCGACCCTGACTCCGTTAGCAGATCCCTCGCGACCGTGAGCCGATCGCGCAGATAGGTGAGGTACGAGTGAATCCCGTCCCGCCACGTATCGCGGAACGCCTTCACCTGCTCCGGCTCACGCGTGATGTGCCCCGCGTTGCCGTCCTTCACATCCCGGCTCGTCGTACTCCACTGAAAGTTTGAATTGAACTTGATCCCATACGGCGGATCAAAGTAGATGCACTGCACCTTGCCTCTTAGCCCTTCGCGCTCGGCCAGGCTCGCCATCACCTGAAGCGAGTCGCCGAGGATCATCCGGTTGGTCCAGTTCTGGTCGTGCTGGTAGAAGTCGGTCTTGTCGGCACCCTTCGGCATGCCGTTGAAGTCCGATAAGAGATCCGCCTCGATCAGCCCCGCGCCGTGTGCGCGCTCGTTCGTCTCGCGCAGCAGGTCATCAACCAGCGCCTTCGCATGAACCTTCTCCTGGATGTAGAGCGGCGGCGCCTGCACCACGAGGTCACTCCAGTCCTGCTCGTCCTTCCCGCGCCACACGAGCTGCGGATCGAGATCTCGATTGCGCGCATAGCGCGTCTCCACGGGCTTCTGATCGGCGTCGTTCAACACCGATTGAAGCTCCGCGGTGGGAATGTTCCTTCGTTTGTCGGCGTCGTGTTTCAGTGTTTCAACGCTCTTCACGCTCTTTGCGGCGGGTCTCTTAGGCATGTGTTCTATTGAAAAGTGCAGATCCTTCGCTGCGCTCGGAATGACAACGCACTCAGGATGACAAATATTCCGCGGTGAGGATCGCGGTCAGCGGCTCGTTGATGTAGTAGTACCCGCGCCCGACCTTGCGCTTCACAAGGATGCCGCTCTCCGCCAACGCATTCAGGTACTTCGTGGCGGTTATGCGGCTGACATCGAGGTCGCGCTCGATAAACTGGATCTTTGTGTAGGGATGCGTGAACAGGCTGTTGATCAGGTCCTGACTGTAGATCTTCCGGTGCTCGCCGCGGATGCGATGCTTGGTCTCCAACAGCACGCGCTTGATCCCCAGGACCATCGCGATGCCGTCGCGCGCGCTCGCCTCTACTGCCGAGAGCATGTATGTCACCCACTCCTCCCATGTGCCCCTTTCCCGAACTGCCTGAAGCAAGCGGTAGTAGTCGGACTTCGTGCGCACGATGTGCCGGCTCATATAGAGCACGGGGATGTCGAGCAACTGTTGCGTCAACAGGTAGAGCACGTTGATGATCCGGCCAGTACGGCCGTTTCCATCGTAGAACGGATGAATGCTCTCGAACTGGTGGTGGATGAGCGCCATCCTGATCAGTGGATCAAGCTCGGCGGTGGAGGGCGCGTTGATGAAGCTCTCCAGCTTGGACATGAGACCGGGGATGACGTCGGGCTCGGGGGGCGTGTACACCGTCCGGCCGGCGTTGTCTTTCAGCACCGTCCCCGGCACCTTTCGGAAGCCCGCATCGTTCCGCTCGAGCTCTTTCTGGATCTCGAGGATGTAATTGATCGTGAGCAAGCCGGTCGCGTTCACGGCATCGAACCCGACCTTGAGCGCCTGCCGGTAGCGCAGCACCTCCTTCGCGGACGCGCTTCCAGCTTCTTCGGGAAAGGCGCCTTCCCGAAAGAGCTCGTCGTGCGTCGTCACGATGTTCTCGATCGCTGAGCTGTCCTTCGCTTCCTGCATACCCAAGGCGTTGATCAGGATGCCAGCATGCGGAATGGAGGCTGATACTCCCTTGAGCTCGGCAAGTTGTCGACTCGCCCCAGCGAGCCCCCTGAGAATGGAGGGCGTGTCGAACCGCGCTGGATCGAGATCCGTCAGGGGCGGAATTGACATTTCTTATAGATGCGCGAAACTATATGTATAGAATTCTAGAAAATCTATACATATTCTCGGGCAAATGTGAACATATCCGCGGAGTTCTATACATGACTCGCCATCGCCGGAGGCACGCCGCTCGCCGAGGAGGCAGAAACGGATTGCGCGATCATCCGGTCGAACTCTGATTCGACCTTCGCCTTGAAGTCGCTCTCGATGAGATACATGTCGGTGAACTCCGCGAAGGCCCACCGACCGTAGCTGCCGAGGTGGTTCACGCCCGGCACCCAATAGATGTCCATGGTGGATTTCTTTTCCTTGGCGTCCTCGCGGCGATAGCCCTTGATCTCCACCACCAGGTGCAGCGGATTGTCGGGGCCGTTGCCATCGTCCACCAAGACGATGAAGTCCGGGCGGTACATCCGCGTCTCGGAGCCGTAGCGGTACGGCACCTCGAAGTTGAGTCCGTGGTTCTTCACATAGGCGAGCACCCTGGGATGCGACTCCGCGACCCGGCAGAATTCGCCTTCCCAGTCGCTGTCGAGCACCACCCAGTTGACGTGCGATTTCGCCGCGCTCGCCTCCCACCGGTTGGTGCGCGAGGTGTTGAAGCGCACGTGCCGGGTGGATCCCTCGGGGTTGTAGGGGTCGAGCATCGCCTTGATCGGCCGCTCGCCGATGAACTTCCGCGTGATGCCGGCCGTGATCCTGTTGCACGCCATGTCCGCCAGCTGCTCGTACATCAAGAGCGCAGGGTATGTATTGCCCTTGCACACCAGACATGTGTCGAGCCACTGCTTCGTGATGCGCTTGAGCTGCCCAAACAAGTGGAGTTGCGGCTCCTCTCCGGGGTCGCGGAATTCCCTGTACAGGAGGTGCTTTGTCAGTGCGAACACGAGGGACGACGCGCGCGTGTCCTTCAGGTGATCGAGATTCATCTCCGCCGGTTGGCCGATGATCCCTGACGTCTGGGTCTGCGACGGACCCGTCATGTCCGGCGTGAGGACGAGCACAGAGTCCTCGTTGAACTCCGCCTCGAGCCGTTCCTCCGGCAACTCCACGCGATAACCCTCGACCCGTGGAAAGCGAATCTCCAGCGCATCGCGATCCGGCCGCACTGCCTTCACCTGCACCGTCTCCCGCGGCGGCACCGGGCCCACGATCACGGGCTTCGCCGTAAAGTCGAAGGGGATACCAAAGACGTCCGCATACTCGACGTTGAACAACCCGGCGTCCGGTCCATCTTCGTTCAGCTCGTACGACTGACGGCGCAACGCTCGCCCGATTACCTGCTCGCACAGGAGCTGGGTACCGAAAGCGCGGATACCGAGGACGTGCGTGACCGTGTTCGCATCCCACCCTTCCGTGAGCATCGACACCGAGACCACGCATCGGATCGACCCGCCGAGTTGGCCCGGCTTGCCGACCGTGTTCATTACCTCTCGGAGCAATTCCTGGTCGGTGATGTCGTCGCCCGCGCGTGCGTCGCCCGTGCGCTCGATTCGCTCGCGGCGGAAGCGTTCGATCTCGTCCGACGCCATCGTGCGGAAGTTGTCGTCCAATGCATCGCCAGCCTCGAGTTGCGCGCTGTCGATGAGCAGCGTGTTCGGGCGCCCCAGCGGATTGCCCGTGACCTCATCAAAATTCCGGAACAGAGCAAGGCGGCCGTTCTGTAACGTTTCTGCTCCTTCCTCATCCTTCTGGTACCAGCCGGAGACGTAGTCGTAAACGAGCTTGGAGATCGCGGTATTCTGGCAGACGATGATGAAGCAGGGCGGTACCTTCGTGCCCTGCTGCTCCCACAGCTTGAATGTCTTTTCGTAATGGCCGTACAGCGCCTCGATGGCCGTCCGCAGCTTCGTCGGCAGCTTGAGCGGATCGAGCGCCTCGTCACCGCGTCGCTTCTTCGGCATGTCATTGCGGATATTCTCCCAGAGATCTCGGTACATCGGCATCTCGTTTCCCGGGATGTTCTCCGCCACCGGCACGCGCGGCAACTTCACGATGCCACACTCGATCGCGTCCATGAGCGAGAAGTCGCTCATCGTCCACGGAAACAGCGTCCCTTCCGCGTAGCCTGAGCCGCGAAGGAAGAACGGCGTCGCCGAAAGATCGATCACCCTTGTGACGCCAAGCTTTCGGCTGACGGCCTCCAGGCCCGAGATCCACAGCCGCGCGGTCTTGTTGTTTTCCTCTGCTTCCTTCTTCTCATCGCCCTTCAGCGCCTCCTCGTCTTCGTCAACCGGCTTCGGCCGATAGCAGTGATGCGCCTCGTCGTTTATCACCATGATGTTCTTCATGCCCATGAGATCGGGCATGACACGCTGGATCATTTGGCCTTCGGTCTCCAACGTGAGGGGGGCCTCGCCAGTGCGGCCCTGCAGGAGCTGTCGCCCACCCTTGGAAAGCTCAATCCGCTCGCGGAGCTTGAATGCGTGATAGTTGGTGATGACGATCTTCGCCTTCTTCACGTCGTCGAGCATGTCGCTCGGCACAAGCTCGCGATTCGCGTAGTAGCTGTCCGGATCGCTCGGCTGAAGCACCCGCAGGCGATCCTTGATCGTGAGCCCCGGTGCACAGACGAGAAAACCTCGGGTGAACTGCTTGCTCCCGGGGCGACGCACGGCGTTGACCGTTTGCCATGCGATGATCATGGCCATCACCGTCGTCTTGCCTGCGCCGGTCGCGAGCTTTAGCGCCAGCCGTAGCAATTGCGGATTCGCGCTCGCATTTGCCGAGGCCAGGTGCTCGATGAGGCGCTTTCCGTTCTTCGATTGCGGCGCGACCTCGGTGAGCCAGATCGCCGTTTCAGCGGCCTCCAGCTGGCAGAAGAACGGGCGGACGTCGTTGAACTTGTAGCTGCGCCAGTGCTGGAGGAGGCGGGCGGTCTCCGGTGTGACCTGCCATTGGTTCGCGCTCGGCAGGTTTCGCCAGGATTCGACGTGTCCACGAACCTCGTTGATGACCGAGCGCGGATCGTACTCCTGCTCAGCGGTCGAGAGTCCCTTTCCCTCGTCAAAGATGAATGCTTCCTGCCCCTTGGCTTTTCGCTTTCGCGGCTTGGGGATGGGCGTGATGAACTCCGCGCGTCGACGCGTGGGTTCGATCCGCTGAGTCGGCTGTCCGTGCTCATCCAGCTCCCAATGTCGCTCTGGGCGAGCATAGGGAGAGTTGAGGATGGGGTGGTCGAAGAATGGGTTGGACATTACGACAGGGATTCCTGATCTCGCTTGGCGCGAGCTTGCTTGGCTGAAGATTGCGATGGTGCTTGAGAGTTCTAGCGAGGGCCCAGAACTTGAGGGGAGTTAACGCGCGACGGGAAACGTCAGAAGCTCATGCAATATTGCAGAGCGTCTAACAGTCCCGATAGGCAGCGTGATTGAATTGCGCTTAGCATTTGAAGACACGACTTGGTTCGACCTGCCGCTGGCAAGAATGGCGGGGAACACACCGCCGTAAAACCAACATTCATCGGAGATCGATTCGACACCGTCGAACTCGTGGTGAGTGCCAGTTAACAGCAGCAGCGCTGAACGAGTACGGTCACTCAATTCTCGTACGTTGGTAGGACATCGCGAACAACCCACCGAGCGTCAGGTCGATCAACCCGAATCCGAGAACGGTCGGGGGGAGCTGGTGCTGCGCGTAGAGCACGATGGCGGGCACGCCAAACGTCAGCTTCTCGAGCACTGCCGCAATCATCAAGGGTCGGTAACGCACCGGATCACGCCCGATGATGAGAAACGCGACCTGCCACGCCAGCGCGATGCCGACGAAACCGTAGAAGTACTCGAGGTGCGTGAGCGGCGGGGGCGTGTCGCGACCTACTCGCTCAGCGAGGAAATACTGCGGCGCGAGTGTGAGGACTCCGTACGTGCCCGCGAGCGAAAACACCCGCCGCGCGAATCGCGTCGATACAGTTGCAGAGGACGGCGTGACGGTCATGGATTGTGGGCGGTATGGGGACAATGAATGCGGCGGAAGGCGATAAGGAGGCGGCACCTTCTGGCATTCCTGGCGCCAGGCATTTCCGGGCGCCGCTGCGTCATCGCCGGCGCACCTCGCCCACGATGGCGTCCCATCGCGGGTCGTTCTCGTACTTCGCGAATGCGGGCATCGTGATGAGATGCCCGAACACGTCGTCACGACGATCGACGGCGATCCTGAGCCGAGAGAACATCGAATCGGGCATGCCGATGTGCGCATAGACCATTGCGGCCCACATCGGCGTCCCGAGCGTACGCGGCAGCTGCAAACGTGCCGACAGTGCCGCGAGGCCTCGCTCCCGCATGGCAGGTATTCCCGCGATGAGTCCGAGCGCGGCGTCACAGGTGTTGCCCGGCCCGACGCCGACAGCGCATTGGCGTACGCCGTCGTCGTAACGGCCGGCAAACGCGTAGAGCGTGCCGAGACTGCGCTTCCACTGTCCCTCGGTTGGTGCCACCTCAACTGACCGCTCAGAGTACCGCACCGCGCTATCGAGCTGGCCGAGCGCAGCGAGCGCCCAGGCGCGATTGTTCAACGCCAGCGCCGATAGCCCATCGAGCTCCACGGCGCGACGCGCCGCGGAGTCAGCAGCCGCGCGGCGCCCGAGCGCAGTGAGGATCTCGTACTTCAGTGTCCACGCGAGCGTCGCGTTCGGATCCAGCACGAGCGCGCGGTCAACAGCGCGCAACGCGTCGTTGAACCTGAACAACACTTCGTACGATCGCGCGAGCGCGAGCTGCACTTCGGGCAACGTGCTATCGAGTGCGACGGCGCGTAGCGCGGCACGCTCGGCACGCGCGAACACGACTTCGTCGGCGAAGGTGGTGTTGGTGTCGTAGTATGCGGGCAGGAGTGCGTACGTTTCCGAGAGTCCCGCCCACGCGCGTGCGTAGCTCGAGTCGCGCGCAACGGCGCGCTCGAAGGCACCCACTGCGCGGCGCAGATTCTCGGTGCCACGCTGCCGCAGCAGATAGCGGCCGAGCATCTGCGCATCGCGCGCCTCGGCGTCGTTGCTCTCCTGGTGCGCGAGGGTGGCGCGCGCTGCGCCGCCAAGCCGTACCGACAGTGCCGACGCGACGCGCTGCGCCACCTGTGCTTGCACCTTGAAGACGTCGGTGAGTCGTTCCTCCGAGGGTTCCCCCCATTCCTGTTTACCGTTACCGACGTTCACCAGTGCGGGAACGATGCGAACGCGCGTGTCGCCATCGACACCGGCGGTTTTCGTTGCGCCACGCGCCCAACGCACCGTGCCGCTCAACACGTACGACGCTCCGAGTTCGCGCGCAATGCCGCGCGGCGATTGGTGCGATCCGCGGAACTTCTGTACGCCTTCGCGGCCGATCACCTGTAAACCGGGAAGTCGTGCGAGTTGGCCGGCAATCTCGTCGCTTACCCCTTCGGCGAAGTACGCGTCGCCCGGGTCGCCCAGGTTATCGAAGGGCACGACGACCACTGTTCTCGTGGCGTCGGAGCCACGCCGAAAGTAGAGGAAGCCCGGAACACCGAGTGCGACCAGCAGCGCTGCTGCAATGGCCCATCGAGCGAGCGACGTGGTGTTACTTCCTGTAGCTGCGCGAGGTTGCGCGCCGGGTGTCGTCGCCGCCGACAACCGCGAGATCAACTCGCCCGCACTGGCTGGCCGCTCGACGGGATCCTTCGCAAGGCACTGCATCACCAACGCAGCGACGTCCGCTGCGAGGTCGGGACGCACCGCTGCAAGCTGTGGAGGAGTCTGCGACAAGTGTGCTGCCACCAGCCGTTGGGCCGTCAGGTGCTCGGCGAACGGGTGCGCACCGGCCAGCAGCTCGTATGCAATCACTCCCCATGCGTAGACGTCGGCGCGAGCGTCCACGTCCTCACCCAGTGCCTGCTCGGGCGCCATGTACGCAGGTGTGCCGAGCGACATGCCCGCCTGCGTGAGCGCCGTGCCGAGCTGGCGCACGCCGTCGGCGTTAGTCCGCGATGCAGAGAGTGCCTTCGCGATTCCGAAGTCCGTGACGACCGCCGTGCCCGACGACAGCAGCACGTTTTCCGGCTTGATGTCGCGGTGGACGATCCCGTGGGTATGCGCGTATGCGAGTGCACGCGCCACGTCGCGGAGAACGTCGAGTGCGTCGCCGAGCGGCAGCGGTCCCTTATCGAGACGCGCGCGAAGCGACTGACCGTCGACATAAGGCATGGTGTAGTACGCCATGCCAGCGGCATCGCTCGCAGCCAGCAGCGGAACGATGTTCGCCTGCTGGAGTCGCGCCGCGAGCAGCACTTCGCGCGTAAATCGCTCCGCGCTCAACCCCTCGCTCAGCTCTGGTGCGATCACCTTGATCACCACATCGCGTCCGAGTGCGACTTCACGCGCCACGAATACCCGCGACATGCCGCCGCCGCCGAGCTCGCGCTCGATGACATACGTCGAACCGAGTGCGGCCTGAAGTTGCGTGCGAAGCTCAGGCGTCATGCATCGTGGATCGGGTGTGGGCACGAGCGCGCCGCGGGCACTGAGGCGCCGGGACGACGGCCAGACATGGCGGTGCGGCGGATTAGCGCTAGGCGGCGCCGGTGGGTCGCAGGCCGGGGAGGACGGCTGTAAACTACCGGCGCACACGATGATCGGCCAGAACTTTCGGGCCAATTGTCATCCTGAACGACGTCGAAGGATCTGCACCACTGACGTCCGGATCCTTCGACCCGCTACGCTCGCTCAGGATGACAAGGACTACGCCGAATTAGCACGTCGGCCGTTAGAGTGGTTCGTCCACGTCGTCGAAGAGCTCGAGCGGATCGGCGGCTTCATCCCTGAACGCGAACAGCTCCCGTCGTGCGCGACTGGTCAGCTCCTCGAACTCGTCGGAGCGCAGCAGCAACATGGCCGCCATCCGCGGTTCTCCGACGCTGCGAAAGAGCGCCACCTGCATTGCCTCGAACCGCTGGTCCCACAGAAGGTTGATCGCCTGCCACTCTGGCGGCGCGTCATCGATGTGGTAGGCCTCGTCCTCGCCGAGCCCGTCGGCGAGCTGGATGTCGTCCAGCATCGCCCCCAGATCGTTGAGCAACGGATCGGCAAAGATCATCGGCTCGAGAGCGCGCTCAGTAATCACATCGAGCAGCCCGAATGCCTGCTCGTCCGTGATGCCGCCGACGTCGCGTGCGAGCTGCACGGCGTCGGTCCACGGCGTGAACGGAGCTCCGTGGAACAGGGCGTCGCCGATGTCCCGCAATATTTCCCGGGCAGTATCGGTGCCGGCGAGCGCTACGATCGCGAGTATATCGTCGAAGTGCTGTGCGCGTGCGACGGGCGGCTCAGCTCCCCGCCGTTTCCCTTCACGTTTTCGAACCAAAGTCCTGATCCTTGGAAGGAACCCAAGTGCTTAACCAACTCGCATCGCCCGCCTGAGCGGTCACGAGTTACAAAATGTCTGAATCAATGCACGAGGGGAACTACCAGGGAATTATCATTTCGTATGAACTTGATAATTGGCCCCGACGAAGGCATTCAACTATCAGTTTGGCTTGTCGCGCCAGCGACGCTCAGGTCTCTGCTTCAGCCGGAGGGCATTTGAAGTTGCGGGCAGGCCAGAGTGTTCGTTGGGTTACCGGTACGTTCACGCGCTTGAAGAAAATCTCATGAATAGAATCGCACTCGCAGCTCTCACGCTCGCCTCGGCGGCATGTGTGGCTTCAGTACACACCAAGACCCCACCGGCGAACACGCTTACCATCGGCTTCGCCACTGCGGACTTCAAGACTGCCAAGGCCGCGGGATTTGAATTCGCCGAAGTGCGCATCCGCGAATTCATGAAGCTTTCCGATGCCGACTTCGCGACGTACGCCGCTGATTGTCGCACCATCGGCTTACCGCTCACCACGGCGTATTGGTTGTTTCCCGCCGACATGAAAGTCGTGGGGCCCAGTGTGCAAACCGATCAGGTCAAGGGTTATCTGCTCAAGGCATTGGACCGCAGCCAGCAGCTCGGCGTGAAGGTGGTCGTCTGGGGGAGCGGAGACTCGCGTCGTGCGCCCGATGGCTTTTCGCATGAGGACGCGTTCAATCAACTCGTCGTACTCGGGAAATTCCTTGCACCCGAGGCGCAGAGGCGCGGCATGGTGGTCGTCGCCGAGCCGCTGCGAAAGCAGGAGGGGAATACGATCAACTCGTCTGCTGAAGGTCTGCGATGGGTCGAGGCGGTGAACCATCCAAACTTCCAGCTACTGCTGGATGTGTTTCACATGCGCGAGGAAGGCGAGGACATGAGCTTCATCGTGAAGGCCGGGCCGCACATCGCGCACATGCACATGTCGAATCCTGTCGGGCGTGTACTGCCGCTGAACAGTGAAGAGTTCGATTACCGACCGTTCTTCGCGGCACTCAGCCAAATCGGATACCGCGGCACGATGACGATCGAGACCGCCGCGGTGGACATTCCGCGCGACGGAGCGAGGTCGATCGCCTTCGTGCGCTCCGCGTATGCGGCGGCCGCGAACTCGGTCGGTCGCTAGCCTGGCGAAGTGGAACTAGAAGCGATAACCAAGCCCGAACGCGAGAACCGGATAGATTGGCAAATCGTTCTGAATCGTTGATACCTGCGCAGCCAGATCTGCCTTGAGTGCCGAATTGGACGCCGCGCCGGTCGATGTCAACCCAACGGTCGGCTTGCCGATCCCCGCGCCGATGTCGAACGAGAAGTGAAGTCCCGAATTCGAAGCCGCCGCCGTCCCGAAACCAAGACCCAGGTACGGCAATGCGCTGGACCATTCGCCAGTCGCCGTCATCGTGCCGACCTGCGCAGAAGTGTACTGGTGGTCGTTGATCGTGATGTTGCCGCTCGGCGTCCCGCTGCCTGTCACGGTCACCGGATTGGTCATGACGCCAGCCGTGAGATGGAATGAACCACGGGCACCCGGATACAGATCGACCATCCCGGTGACGGCCTTCAACTTCAACGTCGCGTCGACGTTGGCGTTGGATTCATTGAAGGTGTGGGTAATGGAGAAGAAATTGATGCCGGCGCGGACGCCGACATGCGGCGTCACCAGCTTCGATATTTCCGGGCCGACGCCAAGCGTTCCGAAGCGAACACCGATCGAAACGTCGGAGCCTTGACTCGGTGATCCCTGTGCGGTCAAGATCGCAACCGGTGCCAGCAACGCCAGGACTGTCATTGAACGAACCTTCATGGAACCCTCGTGGGAATCTGGATGAATACTCAAATGACTACTCTTATCGATGCGTATTTTCCGGCGTGCAGGGATCACGCATCATGCGGCCACGCGCAACGCGTCTGGGGTCGGCGGCGCCACAACAAGGCGGCGGTGTGCGGGATGGAACGCAGACGATAGTGATCTGCGTAAGCAACGGCGACTGCAGTACTCTTGCACCGAGACGCCCGCATAGTGCTCCGTGGCGAGGCACGGAACATGGATTCAAGATCACGAGCACTACGGTGAGACGCCCTCGAACGGCTCCATGTGCACCAGGACCGATTGCACCTGCGGCATCGCCGAGCGGATGGCGCTCTTCACCATGCCGCCGAGCACGTGCGCATTGCGGAGTGACATGGTCGGATCGGTTTGCACATGGAGCGTGACACGCAGTCCCATCCCCGATCGGCGAACAGCGAGCTTCTCCATCGCCAGAACTCCCGGCACACTCTCGACAGCGCGACGCACCGGTCCAACCACCTCCGGCCCGGGCATGCGATCCATGAGATCGTTCAGCGCCGGACGCATCATCAGGACGCCGTTGGAGGCGATAATGGCCGAGGCGAGCAGGGCCGCCCAGTCGTCGGCAGACTCCCAGCCCGCTCCGCCCCAGAGCGCAATCGAGATGCCCACGAACGCGGCGGCGGAGGTGATCGCGTCGCTCATGTGATGCCAGGCGTCGGCCTGTACGGCGGTACTGCCGATTTCCGTGCCCACCGTGCTCACCCGGCGGGAAAGTATCCACTTTACGATGATGACGCCGACGAGCACTGCGAGCGTCCACGCCGCCGGGACGTGATGCGGCGTGCGAATCTCGCTGATTGCCTCGACGGCGATGCCGACGGCGGCGGCAAGCAGGATGAGTGACACGACCACCGCAGCGAGTGGTTCGGCTTTGCCGTAGCCGAATGGATACGCGTCATCGGGATCCCGCGAAGCGACACGCAGGCCGCCCCACACGATGGTCGACGAGAAGATGTCCGCCAGGGACTCGACTGCGTCCGCAACCAGCGCGCCGGCGTTGCCGATCAGCCCCGCGGCGAGCTTCGTGATCGCGAGGAGAGCGTTGATGAGGATGGCGACTTGAGCTGAGCGGATGCCCCGCTGGCTAGCCTCTGGCATGATGGATTCCTGGCGGCGTACTACGAAGGTCATTCATTCAGCCAGAAGGCCCAACGCCCTCGCCGCGGCCAACGCAGCACCGCCGATGAAGGGCCTGCATTTCGCATGCAGGAAAGAGCATGATTCGCTCCAGTCCCTCCGCCCACCCAAGTGTCGCACATGAATGATGTCGTAGGACCGTCTACGGAGCGCCCGGCTCAGGGCGCACCGACACTGCGGCGATTCGTGTACGTCATCGGTGCCGCCGTCCTGCTCGGCGTGCTCCCATTCCTGTCCGGCCTCCTCGGCGCGCTGATGCTGTACGTGATGATGCGACCGCTGCATGAACGGCTGGCGCGACGCGCGCCCCCGAGGGTTGCCGCGCTCGGAATCATCCTCTGTGTCATCGTGCTGATCCTCTTGCCCGGCATGTGGCTCGTGACCACGATCATCACGGAAGGCAGCGATTTTCTGGGTTCGTGGAAGCCGGACGCCACTATAGCGTGGCTCAACACGAGAACGATTGGTGGCGTCAACCTGGGCGGGGAGCTTGCTGGCATCGCGCGCGGAATGACGGCGATGATTCCGACGCGCATGGTGGCACTGTTCGGCAATCTGTCATCCGCGGTGCTCAACGTCGTCATCGCGCTGTTCGGTCTCTACTACCTCCTCCTGGGCGGAAGTGCGCTATGGCGGCGCCTTGTGCCGTTGTTTCCGGGCGCCGGACATATCGCCGGCCTTCTCGCGGCACGCTTCGTGACCGTCACCGAGGCGCTGCTACTTGGCACGGCGCTGGCGGCGGCGTTGCAGGGGCTCGTGGTTGGAGTGGGATTCGCCATTGTCGGACTGCAGCCGCCGGTGCTTTGGGGCTTCATCACGGCATGCGTATCGATCCTGCCGTTGTTCGGCAGCGCGCTGGTGTGGCTGCCCGGCGTTGCAATCCTGCTGCTCGACCACCGGCCGGGAGCCGCCACTTTTCTCCTGATCCTTGGCGGCGGGCTCGCATCCAACATCGACAACATCGCACGCCTTCTTGTCTTTCGGCGAGTATCAGGCATCCATCCAATGATCACGCTGGTGGGTGCCTTCGCCGGACTCCGCCTGTTCGGCCTCGTTGGTGTGTTCCTCGGCCCACTGTTGATCTCGTACTTGTTCGAGTTGCTGGCAGAGTACGAGGCAACCGCGCAAACCGCGCCCCCTCCCGAATGAAGGACGAGGCGGTTTCGCTGGCGGCGGTGCAGGACTGGCACGTCCTGGAGCGCCAGAGCGTTCTCGACGCCCTTGCGACATCTGCTGAGCATGGCCTCTCGGATCATGAAGTCCTCAGTCGCGGCCTGGCGTACGGCTCGAATGTTCTGGACGAGGGCCGGCGGCGCGGTCCTGTGCGCATCCTCGCATCGCAGTTTTCCGATGTCATGGTTCTCGTCCTCGTCGGTGCCGCGATCGTCGCGGGATTCCTTGGCGAACCGCAGGACATCGTTGCCATCCTCGCGATTGTCATCCTCAATGCGATCCTCGGCTTCGTCCAGGAATTTCGGGCCGAGCGCGCAGTATCCGCCCTGAAGGCACTGGCGGCGCCGTCGGCGCGAGTGCGGCGAAACTCTCTCGATGTGACGCTGCCCCCCGACGCGCTGGTGCCAGGCGATATCGTGCTGCTCGAAGCGGGGAGCATCGTCCCCGCCGACCTGCGCATCATTGAGTCGGCGAGCTTGCGTGTGGACGAAGCAATGCTGACGGGCGAATCGCAGCCGGTGGAGAAATTGGTGTCCGCGTTGGAGAGCGCACCGGCCATTGCCGACAGGCACAACATGTCGTACCGCGGCACCGTGGTGGTCTACGGCCGTGGCACAGGTGTCGTCGTGGCAACGGCCATGACGACGGAGATTGGAAGGATCGCCGCACTGCTTCGCGACGAGGAAGAGACGCAGACGCCACTACAGCGTCGTCTCGCAAGCTTTGGTCGCAGGCTCGCCATGGTCGTGCTGGCCTTGTGTGCCGTGATCTTCGTGGCGGGACTTCTTCGCGGCGAGGACGCCGGACGCATGTTCATGACGGCATTGAGTCTCGCAGTCGCAGCGATACCGGAGGCGTTGCCTGCGGTCGTCACCGTGTCGCTCGCCCTTGGCGCGCGACGCATGGTGCGGCAGCACGCACTCGTGCGCCGCCTGCCGGCCGTCGAGACATTGGGTTCGGTGACGTACATCTGCACGGACAAGACCGGCACGCTCACCGAGAACCGCATGCGCGTGGAGCGAGTGCAGGCCGGTGAGCTGTCGGAAGCGACGCTCGATGGCGCGCCCGTGGATGGCGCGCTGGGGGCGTTGCTCGACGCAGTGGCGCTGAACAATGACGCGAAGGCAGCTGCTGGCGGCGACTGGATCGGCGATCCGACGGAGACGGCGCTCCTGCGCGCGGCGGCAAAGGGTGGCAGGGAGAAAGTGGCGATCGATGCGGCCTTCCCGCGCGTTGCGGAACTGCCGTTTTCGTCCGAGCGGGCGCGGATGACGACGATTCACCGCGATGGAGGCTCGTTCGTTGCCTACACGAAAGGCGCGCCCGAGCGTGTGCTGCCGGCATGCGTCTCCGACACGAGTGCCTTACAGGTGGACGCCGCACGCATGGCGTCATCGGGGTTGCGCGTTCTGGCGGTGGCGATGCGCCGCCTCGACGCGATTCCGCCGCAGCTCGAGGATGTGGAGTCTGGACTGCAGTTCGTCGGCCTGGTTGGCCTGCTTGATCCTCCGCGGCCGGAGGCGGGCGACGCGGTGGCACTGTGTCGGGCGGCGGGGATCCACGTGGTGATGATCACCGGCGATCACCCTGCCACGGCGGCCGCGATTGCCGAGCGCGTGGGCATCGTGGAGCGTGGCGCCGCTGTGGTGACGGGTGCGGAGTTGAGTGCACTGTCGGATGAGGCGCTTGGAGCGCGCGTCGCGAGCGCGCGGGTATTCGCGCGCGTCTCGCCGGAAGACAAGCTGCGTATCGTGAAGGCGCTGCAGCAGCGTGGCGAGTTCGTCGCCATGACGGGAGACGGCGTAAACGACGCACCTGCGCTCCGTCGCGCGGACATTGGTATTGCCATGGGCCAGCGTGGCACCGATGTCGCGCGCGAAGCATCACACATGGTCCTGCTCGACGACAACTTTGCGACGATCGTGAACGCCGTGCGCGAGGGCCGACGCATCTATGACAACATCCGGCGCTTCGTTCGCTACAGCCTGTCCACGAACTCCGGCGAGATTCTCACGCTGGTCGTCGCACCATTCGTCGGTTTACCCTTGCCCCTTCTTCCGATTCATATTCTCTGGATGAACCTCGTCACGGATGGACTGCCAGGTCTCGCGCTCGCGGCGGAACAACCGGAGTCCGCGGTGATGAGTCGTCCGCCGCGACGGCCCGCGGAGAGCATCTTTGCCGGTGGGCTCTGGCAACACGCGGTGTGGGTTGGCCTGTTGATGATGTTCCTTGCGCTTGGAACACAGGGCTGGGCCATTCACATTGGGGATGCGCACTGGCAGAGCATGACCTTCACGGTGCTCACCGTGTCGCAACTGGCGCACGTGCTGGCGATTCGATCGGAGCGCGAGTCGGTATTCACGCAGGGCATCACGACGAACCGTCCTCTGCTCGCGGCGCTGGTGGTGACGTTCACGCTGCAACTCGCCACGCTCTATCTGCCGGCGCTCAATCGGCTATTCCGTACCACACCGCTCACGCTCGTCGAACTGGCTTTCTGCCTGGCCGCAGCGTCAGTGGTGTTTTTTGCGGTGGAGCTCGAGAAGCTGCTGATTCGGCGCGGGCACCTCTACCGCCCATCGCGACAACGCGGTTGACGCCTGGATCGGCAGCATCGATTCGGTGGGCATCGTTCGAGGGCCCGTCGGAGTCGGAGACTAGCTACGTACCAGCTTCTTATACGTCACCCGATGCGGAGTGTCTGCGTCAGCGCCTTTCCGCCTGCGCAAGTCAGCATCGTACTCCTTGAAGTTCATCCAGATGCCCTTTCACAGGGTTTTGTGAGATCGCTTCGTCAAGTTCGTGGAGATGATCGGTCGTCAACTGAACGCTGACCGCGGCCAGATTCTCGATCAGGTGCGTGCTGTTGCGCGTTCCAGGATCGGAACGATCCACGGCTTCTGTGCGAGCACAGCCGTAGCAAGCTGGATACTCTCGCGGTCGGCATCGGTCGCGGCGCGCGGGCCATTGGACGTCGGTCCGCTTGAAATGGCGCGACACACGGAGCCGCTCACGATGCTCGTTGCGAAGCTCGCTTATGAGGGCGACGGTGGCTGGCCATTGCCTACCGGTTCGCGCAGTGCGAGGAGCGCACGTGAGGCTCCAAGGCCGTGCGGTCTACCTCGACATTGCGGTGGAAATAAGGTGACGGCGGCAGCTACGCTCGCCGATCTCGCGTTGTCGATTGGAGAAAAGATTACCTGGCGGGGCGGGGTGTTGAACCTCAAGCTCGTGGTGATGGCGGGGAGCGACTACGCGACGGTGCACGACGCGCCCGGCCGTCAGTGGAGCGACGACCGGTCACCTGTGGTCACTCGGCACGCAGGCTTTCCATGGGATCCACGCGCGCTGCACGCCAGGCCGGCGCCGCACAGGCAACGAGAGCGACCAGTAACAGCGTGCCGAGTGCTGCGAAGTAGGTGACCGGGTCGGAGCGGCTGATCCCAAAGAGTTGATCGGCAAGCGCACGCGTTACGATCGTGGACAACAGAACGCCGAGCACGGCGCCTGCGCTGGCTAACAACATTCCCTGCCGAACGATCATGGACATGATCTGCGCCGGTGACGCGCCGAGTGCCTCGCGCAAGCCGATCTCACGCGCGCGTTCCGTCACGGACGCAGCGAGCACTCCGTACATGCCCAGCGCCGCCAGCAGCGTTCCCATCAAGGCAAAGGCCTCGAACAGGGTCAACACGAATCTCCGCTGCGACGCAGATGACGCCACGATCTCTGGCATCGTCGCGACCCGCACGATCGGCTGGTTCCTGTCGATTGACCAGACCGCCGTCTGCACCGCTTCCCTGAGAGCGGCGGGATCTCCGCTCGTACGCACCACCAGCGACATCGATCCGTCGGCAAAGGACCACTGCGATTCGGGCAGGTAGAACGCGTCGGTCGATTCGCCCGCGAGCGACAGTTGATGAATGTCACCAGTGATGCCAACGATGGTACGCCATGGCCCGCTGTCGGCGGCGCCTGTGCGGATGCGCTGGCCAATGGCCTCTTCATTCGGAAAGAACCGCTTCGCAAATGCGTCGTTCACGAGCACAACCGGCGGCGCCGCTCCATTGTCGTATGCCGTGAGTGAGCGGCCCCGCATCACGGGAATCTTCATCGTCTCGAGAAAGCCCGGCGTCACAGCGTACCGATGCGCGGAAGGATCGTCCTCAGGGCTCGCACGAGGATGGCGCTCGCTGTGAATACCGCTCGCGTCGAAATCACTCGAGAGCGGCAACTGACTCGTGAACGCAGCCTCTTGTACTCCTGGCGTGACGCGCACGGTACGGAGCACCTCGTCGAAGTAGCGCCAGGTCACCGTGTCGTTCGCGAATCGCTGACCCCCCACCTGTACCTGCATCGTCAGCACTCCAGACGACTCGAACCCCGGCGACACGTCGAGCAGACGACGCATGCTCCGCAGCAACAGCCCCGAACCCGCCAGCACCAACACCGCCAACGCCATCTCTGCGACCACGAGCGACGACCGCGCGCTTCGTGACACGCCTACCGTGCGCCGCGAGCCACTCTGTATTCCTTCCTGCATGCTCCCTCGCGCGGCCGCGAGCGCAGGAAGCATACCGAATCCCAGCCCCACCAGCGTTGTGGCAAGCAGCGCCACCAGCAGCACCGGCCCATTCACGTGCATGGCCTGAACCCGCGGCAACGAGGCAGGTGCGAGACGCACGAGCGTGCGTACGCCGCCCCACGCGAGTCCCACTCCGAGCAGTCCGCCCATGGCAGCGAGCAGTGTGCTCTCGACGAGCAATTGGCCAACGATGCGGGGCTGGCTGGCGCCGAGCGCAGACCGCACGGCGATTTCCGACCGGCGTTCAGCCGTTCGCCCCAACAGAAGATTGGTGACGTTCACGCACGCGATCAGCAGCACAAGAAACACGGCGCCGAGTACTGCGAACATTGCCGGACGGACGGCTTGCGTGACGTCGTCGGCGAGCGACGTCACCGCGCCGCCGGTGCGGCCCGGATATTCCGCCGCATGCTCCTGCTTCACCTGGCCGAAAATTCCGTTCACCTCCTGGGTCGCCGCCGTGACAGTCACGCCATCGCGTAGTCGCGCAATCGGCTTCAGGTGGTGACACGTGCGACAGGCGTAGGGAAGCGAGGCGTCGTATTGCAAC
This sequence comes from bacterium, assembly GCA_039934235.1. Classification (GTDB taxonomy): domain Bacteria; phylum Gemmatimonadota; class Gemmatimonadetes; order Gemmatimonadales; family Gemmatimonadaceae; genus AG11. Next base: position 23,709 of record JBDTMO010000003.1, read on the forward strand.
GGCCGCCAGAGCTGTGCATCGGATTGAATGACACTCTCGAATCCCTCGGGCATCACGCCGATCACCAGATAGGGATAGTCGTTGATCGTGGTGACATGTCCTATCGCGCTCGAGTCGCCGTTGAACCGATCGCGCCACACTGCATTGGAGAGAATCACGGTTCGTTCGGCGCCGGGCCTGTCATCCGACGGCAGAAAGTCGCGTCCAATCGCCGGGTGAACTCCCAGGACGGAGAAGAACTGGTGGCTCACGCGGAGCCCTTGGTAGAGAGCCGGCTGGCCACTCCCCGTCATTGTTCCCTGCCAGCTCCCGCTCGCGGCCACCAGTGCCAGTGTGCGCGATCGATCGCGAATGTCCGCAATTGTCATATAGCCCATGCGATCGCCCGGCTTGCCGTCGTCCAGCTGTAAAAGCGACATCACCCGGTCGGCGTGCGGATATGGAAGCGGCTCGAACAGGATGGGGTTGGCGGCGCTGAATATCGTCGTCGCTGCGCCAATGCCGATTGCTGTCGTCAGCACCGCGATCGCGGTGAATGCGGGCCGTCGTGCAAAGCCACGCAGCGCATGCCGCGCCTCCGTTCCAATTGCAATCATGACTGGATCTCCCGAGCGTCGTTCGGCGCGGAACCTATGGCCGCGCCGAATGGTGAGCCGCATTGGCGCGTGTAGTGCCTGTTTCCAGTACCAGCGTCGCGCCGCGGCAGGGCCGTCTACCACCCAGCGTTCAGCGAAGCTCTCGGCGAGATCGCCGAGGTATGGCTCGGCCATATCACCCGGGAGCATCCATTCCAGGATGCGTTCGGCGACCATCGGAGGAGACGCGGATGAGATCATCGCAGCTCCAGTTGCGTGCCCAGCCCCCGGGTCATGGCGCGGAGTGCGCGAAGGGAGCTCACGAGTGCGGTTCGTCCCGCTCCGGTGATGGCGAAGTGCTTCTTGCGCCGTCCTCCGCGCTCCGGCGTCGCGTCGCCGAGCCGTGCGGTGACGAACCCCTTGTCTTCGAGGCGCGTCAGTGTGGTGTACACCGTTCCGAAGTCCGCTTCCCTGCCCGTTCGCTCGGCGATCGCATCGCGAACGCTGACCCCGTATCCATCGGATCCGAGTCGAATGAGCGCCAGGAGAACGATTTGTTCGAATTCACCGAGATTGTTGGCCATTCGGGAAGTTGCGCTATTTCTTAGACATTGTCAAAGATTAAACGCTGCGGCGCACAGCGAGCCCGACAACAGCAGCGGGACTGCGCCACTCTTCGACGGGACGCGGGCTGATGCGCGGAGGTGCTCGTGACGGGTGCGTTTGTTGTCTCGCTGTTCTCGTCTCCTTGATCCCAACAAACCGAAACGACACGAGGGCGCGCCGAAAGCATCGAGCAGTGCCAGACAACCTGAGTACGTGAAATCTTCAACGCTCGTCGGGCACTCGGTGGCCGGCGT
>JBDTMO010000004.1:0-23955 GCA_039934235.1 bacterium
ACGATCACCGCACGCCTGCTGCGCGGATTACGCTGGCGTGTCGAGCGCGGAGGCGCAGGCGCTCGCGCCCGTGAGGACACCGAGTTCCTCGACGCTGTCATCGAACGCAAGCCGACGCTCAGCACCGACGTCGCACTCGTGCGGCAAGCGTTGCGCGAAACAATCGCGGACCGCGATCTCCCTGAGGTTGGTGCGGCGCTTCGCCGCATCGAACACACCCTGACGACGACTTCATCATGAGCACTCCGATCACGCCTGGCCAGGGCGCCGAACTCCTCGACCGTGTGCGACAGTCCGTCGCAACACGGGTCGTCGGCCAGGAGGCGACGGTTGCTGATACGCTCGTCGCGTTCCTGGCGCGCGGTCACGTGCTCATTGAAGGGGTGCCAGGCACGGCGAAGACCCTCCTCGTTCGCTCGCTCTCAGCGGCGCTCGGCCTCCGTTTTGCCCGCATTCAATTCACGCCAGACCTGATGCCATCCGATGTCACGGGCGTCAACGTGCTTCGTGATCCAGCGCGCGGTTTTGAATTTCAATCAGGACCGGTATTCACCGACCTGTTGCTCGGTGACGAAATCAATCGAGCACCGGCAAAGACCCAGGCCGCCTTGCTCGAGGCGATGGCGGAACGCCAGGTAACCGTCGACGGCGTGTCGCGACCGCTCGGCAACATGTTCACCGTCTTTGCGACGCAGAATCCTGTGGAACATGAAGGCACCTATCCGCTGCCCGAGGCGCAGCTCGACCGCTTCCTCATCAAGGCCGTGATGCCGTATCCGTCGCGCGAGGCGGAACTCGAGTTGCTCGCGCGGTACGAAGGAGGCTTCGATGCCGAGCGCCTTGATGATTCCAAGATGTCGGGCGCATTGAGCGAAGCGGAGGTGATTGGATTGCGTGGGTTGGTGGACGGGGTGCGAGTCGCCGAGGAGGTTCGTGCGTACATCGCGGACATCACGCGAACGACGCGCGATGAGCGCATGCTCGCCTTGGGAGCGTCCCCACGCGCGACAGTGTCGCTCTTTCGTGCCGCCCGTGCGGTTGCCGTACTCGAGGGACGCGACTTCGTCACGCCAGATGACGTCAAGGGCATTGCGCCCGCCGTGCTGCGGCATCGCATCGCGCTGTCGCCCGAGTTGGAGGTCGAGGGCCGCACGGCGGACGACGTGCTTGTGGCGCTGCTCGATCGCGTGCGCGTGCCGGAGTAGACGAGTGTCAGCCGGCAACACCTTGCGTGAACGCCTGGGAGAGATGCGAGCCGTCGTCGGGTTTACTCCGACCCGCCGTCTTGCACTCGCGTTCGCGGCGGTTGCGCCACTCTGGCTCCTGAGCGGTTGGCGGATTGGCCTTGTATTCGCCGCCGTGGTGTTCCTGGTGGTCGTGATCGCCGTCATCGTCGACGTCGCGGCGCTGCCGTCTCGCGACGATCTCGACATCAGGCGCACGTTTCCTGACACAGTTGGTGTCGGCGACCACGCCGAAGGCACGTACGCGCTGACGTCGCGATGGGGTCGCCAGCTGTACACGACAGTCTTCGATGCGCTTCCTGCCAGGCATCTAACAGGCGCGACACCGTTCGCCGAGCTGCGACTTTCCGCGCGTGGCCGTGTTGATGTGCATTTCGATGTGACGGGCGCTGAGCGCGGCGAAGCGCCTCTTGGTGAGATAGTCGTGCGAGTGCGCACACCGATGGGCTTCGCGACGCGAACGTTCACTTATGCGCAGGACGATCGTGTGCTGGTTGCTCCATCGCTCGCTGGCGTAAAGCGGTTTCGGTGGCTTGCCGTGCATCACCGGCTGGCTACCGTTGGCGTGCGCGACGCGCGCCGGCGCGGCGAAGGACGAAGCTTTGCCCGCTTGCGCGACTACACCGTTGGTGACGATCCACGCCATATCGATTGGAAGGCGACTGCGCGGCGTGGGCATCCCATCACGCGCGAATTCACTGTCGAGCAGTCGCAGACGGTGTTCATTCTCGTCGACGCCGGGCGGTCGATGACGCAGCTGGCCGGGCGCTATCCGCGATTCGAGTATGCGCTCTCGGCGACGCTCCTCCTTGCCGACGTCGCCATTACAGCCGGCGATCGTGTTGGAGCGCTCGTGTTCGACGACCAGCTGCGCGCGCTCGTGCCGGCGCAGCGTGGCATCACGGCGTTGCACGCCTTACGCACGGCGCTCGTGCCGGTACAGCCAACCCTCGTGGAGCCCGACTACGCCGCCGCTTTCAGGACGCTCGCGCAGCGGCAGCGCAAGCGTGCGCTGATCGTGCTCGTGACGGACGTGATCGACGCGCGGGCGGCGCGTGCGTTGCTGGCCCATCTTACCCGAGGCGCGTCGCGCCATCTCGCGCTCGTCGTGGCACTCAGGAACGACGCGTTGATTGCCGCCGCATCCGCGCCTGGCACTGGGTCATCCGCGCTTTACGCGAATGCCGCCGCCGAGGAGTTGATCGCTGAACGACTCACGGCGCTGCAGCGGATGCGTGATGCTGGCGTGGTCGTGATCGACGTGGCACCGGACGCAATGGCCGCGGCCGTGGTGAATCAGTATCTCGAGCTCAAGTCGCGCGGCGCACTCTGATCGCGGAGAGCGCGAGCGCGCTTGCGTCGTCCGCCTCTGGTGATGTTCCCTCCTTGCGTCGTCGGCCGCCGGACAAGTACGCCACCAGGAACACCAGCGTGACGCCACTCACGGCGAGCTTGCCTTCAAGCGGCCACCATTCGATTGGCGACACAAATCCCTCCAGCGTGCCCGCGATAACGAGCAAGAAGGTGGACGCCGCGATGAGACGAATGGCGCGGCGCGCGTTCTCCACCAACGCTCGCCCACGGGTTCGCGCTCCCGGCATGAGCAGGCCTGTTGCGATGAGGAAGCCACCGCCGCCTGCCACGCAAATCGCGAACAACTCCAGCACGCCGTGTGGTGCAACGAACGCGAGCAGCAGCGTCGCGATGCCCTTGCTGGCGTACAGCCCGACCACGCTGCCGAGCGAGATGCCGTTGAGGACGAGCATCATGACGCTCAGCACTCCCGCGGTAATGCCGCCCGCGAAGACGGCAAACGTCACCTGCACGTTGTTCGTCACGATGCTGCTGGCCATGACCGGTCGAAATAATTGCGGATCGTCGATGTAGCCCTCGCCGTTGCGCGCGCGACGGACTCCGTCTTCTGCCCGCTGAAGCATGCCGGCTGGCAACAGTGTGCTCGCAAGGCTGGGTGTGCGCACGACGCTCACGGCCGCGATGATCGCCGGTCCAAAGAGCAGCAGCGCCGCGAGGGCGATAGGCGCCGCACTGCGTCGCACCTCGCGCGGCACTTCGGTGAAGAGATACCGGACCGCGCCGCGTAAACTCATTCCGCGGTCGCGATAGAGCAGGTTGTGCGCGCCCGCGACGAGTCGCCCCAGGTAGAACATTTCGTCCAACGCGCGTCCGGCCGACGCGGTGCGCAGCCGCGCCAGGTCCGCCGAGAGCACGCGGTATTCAGCGACGAAGTCGCGCACGCCGTCTTCGCCAAGTTCCTTGAGACCGCGTCTTTGCGCGATCGCGAGCTTGGCGGCAAACGCGGTCCATCGTCCCATGCCCGCCGCAATGAGTGCCTGTCGCTCGCGTCCTGCGCCGGTGTCACCCTTTGACGCCACACCTCGCGTTCGCGCGCGACGCTCACGCTCGTGCAACTCGAGCAGTCGTGGGCCGACCGGACGTCCGTCATCAGGAAGCGCCGCAGCGAACCGCGTGGCCAACTGCGCCGAAAGTGCCGCGCGCCGAAGAGGCTCCAACGCTCCCCAACGTTCGACGAAACGAGCGAGCACGACGTATTCGTCCTCGCTGAGCGCTGTTTGCAGCGCCGCCGCGCCCGTTGGCTGGTCGCGCCTCTCTCGCGACGGCGGTTCGACAGGGCGGACGTCTTCTCGCACGACAATTGTGCCCGCGACCAGATCGCCAAGTCGCCGGCCTCGTTTCGTGAAGAAGAGGCTCGTCAGGCCAACGAGGTAGAACAATCCGGGCTGCATGTCCAGCAAGCGGATGAGGTTGCGCACCGCCGACACGCCGAAGGTCACCGAATAGCCGCCATCGCGAACGACTCGCAGGCGATGAATGCGCTTGCCGGGGGTCTGGCCGTCCATCAAGCCCTCGAAGAGGACGTAGTATCCCCACAGCACCGCGAATTGCGCGAGCAGCAACAAGGCGAGTCCCCAACTCGTGCCGCGATCGACGCGCAGTGCGGCCACGCCGCCGAGCATCCCGACCGCGAGGAACACGACGAGGAGCGCCCCGATGCAGATGAAAAGATCGGTGATGGCGGCGAGCACGCGCGACCCAACGCCCGCGAGCGAGTAGGTCAGCACGACCATCTCGGGCGTTTCGACGTCGACGGTCTGTTCGAATGGGCGCGCGGTCACGACTGCAAGTTAGCCATTTGTCCTCCTGAGCAGGCGAAGCGCGCCGAGGGATCTGCGCCTCGATGAGGTGACAACTAACTTTGGGCCTATGCGTCTTCTCCTGCAACGAGTGTCTCGCGCCGAAGTGCGCGTTGGCGGCACAATCACGGGCCGAATCACCCGCGGCTATTTGTTGCTCGTCGGCTTTACAACCGGCGACACCGATGACGCCCTCGTCTGGATGGCCGACAAGGTGACTGGGCTTCGATTGTTCAGCGATGCGGACGACAAGATGAATCTCGCACTCGCGGACGTCGGTGGCGCACTGCTCGTCGTGTCACAGTTCACGCTCTATGGCGACGCAGCGAAAGGCAGGCGGCCCAGCTTTATCGACGCGGCGCGGCCGGAAGTCGCGATACCTCTTTACGAACGCTTCATTGCGCTTCTCCGCGAGCGCGGCAACGTGGTCGAAACCGGGGAGTTCGGCGCGATGATGGATGTCGAGTTGGTGAACGACGGACCCGTAACACTCTGGCTGGAAAAATGATCTCACCACGCGTGATTCTCGCCTCGCAGTCGCCACGCCGTCGAGAGCTGCTCACCCTTGTTGGCATTGCGCACGAAGTTCGCCCCGCGGACATCGACGAGGCGTATCTCACGGGCGAAGAACCCCGTGCACATTGTGAGCGACTTGCGCGCGAGAAGGCAGCCGTGGTCGCGCTGGAAGCGCCGGACGCGCTCATCATTGGCAGCGACACCATCGTTGTCGTGGACGGAGACGTGCTCGGCAAACCGCGCAACGAGATGGAGGCCGCAGCGATGCTCGCTCGGCTATCGGGACGCACGCATACCGTGATGACCGCCGTGGCGGTCATGTGGCGCGGCGCCGAACGCTCGGCGGTCGAGGAGGTGGAGGTCACCTTTCATCCAATTACACCGCCCGACATTGTCGCGTACATCGCGACGCGCGAGCCGATGGACAAGGCCGGTGCATACGGCATCCAGGGTTTCGGTGCGACGATCGTAGCGCGCGTAGACGGCGACTACTTCGCGGTGATGGGCCTGCCGCTCCAACGCTTGGTGCTTGTGATGGCCGAGCTTGGCGTCCGCTATCGATTCGGCTCGCTGACGGCAGACGCGTAGGTCGCGCGCCAGTATTCCACCTTGTCGAGTACGTCGCGCACGTTGATGCGCGACATGCGGCCTGGCCGATTCTCCATCGAGAGCGGGTAATCTTCGCCCGCGTCGCCGTACGCGTCGATGAGCAGATCATGAAAGCGGCGATACGGTCCGACGCGCTTTGGGTTGGTGTAGCCCATCAGCGAAATGACGGGCCGATTGAGTGCGACGGTCATGTGCAGCGGTCCAGTGTCTGGCGAAAGCACAAGCGCTGCGCCGTCGAGAATGCCGACGAGATTGCGCAGCCCACTGCCGAGGGCGGATGCGACGGGCACTTTCGTCTGGTCGAGGATGACGCGCTCGGCGGCGATCTCGCGCGGCGAACGACCCCCTACAAGCAGAGGCTGCAACCCGAAGTCATGCCAGAGCACATTGGTGACCTCTGCCCACCGCTCCGGCATCCAGTCCTTCTCGGCCTTGCTCGTCGCAACGACAATTGGCGCGACCGGCCGGTCGAACTTCGCGAAAAAATCACGCTGCCACGCGCGTTCGTTCTCCCACGGTCCGAGGTCCCAGGTGACTGGTTCGTGCGGAATGCCGAGTGCTTCGAGAAACTCGAAGTACTGGTCCTGCACGTGTTGGCCGTCGCGTGCGGGAAGGCGCTTGGTCGTGAAGAGCCAGTTGAGGTCTCGTGCGCGAGCGCGATCGAATCCGAGCTTCACCGGCGCATGCGTAAATGACGTGACGATACCCGCCTTGAAATACACCTGCAGCGCGAGCACGATATCGAATTGCTTGCGTGCAAGCGCGCGTCGCACGGCAGGGTACGCGCGCCAACCACGAGACCGATCGAATTCGACGATCTCGTCCACGGCCCAATGCCCGCGCACGAGTGTCGCCGCGCCGGGTTGAAGCACCCACGTCACGCGCACATCGGGTGAATGCCGCTTGAGCGCGGTGAGTAGCGGCAGCACGTGCACCGCGTCGCCGACGGCCGACATCATCACGATGCCGACACTGCGGAGAGGTTGCTGGATCATGGCGGGAAAGGTAAGCGAGGAGGGTAGCGCTGGGCGCTGCCCATGTTGTCGTCCTGAGCGCAGCGATTTGAAGACCCGCACAAGCACAGGCGACAGAAGCTCAGATAGCAGCCGGCAGCCGGCAGAAAATCAGGGGGTGGGGCGTCCCGAGCGCGGTGCTCTCGTTACGCCACAGCTCCTGTCTGCTGCAGGCTGTCGGCTGCCACCTGAGCTTCTTATTCCCCACACCTGCGCATAGAGCGACGGACCTAAACCTGCTGTTGACCTTTGTCGTCCTTCGCTGTGCTCAGGACGACAGCGGCTTGCGATAGGCCGCCAACGCGGTTCCAGAAATTCGCACCAGCGGCAGCCGCGCCGCGAGCTCGTTCAGCGCACGGTAGACACCCGGCGAGTGCTGTGGTCCGGCGTAGTCATGCCACAGCACGAGACCGCCCGGGCGCACCAGCTCGAGGGCCTTCGCGCTATCGCTCACGACATACGAGTAGGCGTGCGATCCGTCGACGAACACGACGTCGCACCGGGCCGCCCACGGCGTGATGTCGAGCGTCTTGCTGTCGCCAAAAAGCTGCTCGACTTTGTGCGCCACATCGGTGTTGCTGTACACGAACGCGGAGTAGTTGGATTCCCGCACCGCATACTCCACATCTCGCGGATCATCGGTCGCCTCGGCGTGATGATCGCCTCGGCCTTCTGGTGCGAGCGTGACGGTCACGATCTTCGCACTGGGCGGCGAGTTGCGCGCCCAGAGATATGCGGTCTTGCCGGTGCACGTCCCGAACTCAAAGAGGCAGTCAGCCCGTTTCGCCAGCACGGCCAGGATCCAAGCTTCGGCATCGCTCGTCCCACCGTCGACGACGTACGGGCCGCGCCCGAGAAACACGACTTCGGTATCGAGGCCCGGACCAAATTCATTGGGGCGAAAAATGGGGTCGATGTGCTCCGGTAGCACTGGTTTCACCGGCCAGTTGCCCGTGAACGTCCGCAGCTTTCGCATGCGACGTTCGCGCACGAGGCTCGTTGCCAGAAACACCACAGCCGCAACCCAAAGAAGGTCTGCGATCACAATCAGCCACAGTCGCATCGAGCTCCGAGCGTCAGTGAGTCAGGATGACCCTTGGGCGTAGTCTCCGCGCTCCGGCGATGTATGGCAAGGAGCGACTGCTTTCGTCCGTACTGCGGACGAAATGGCGCGACTAAAGCGGACTGCCTGGCGCGCCGATCTCCTGTTCGTCGAACACGGCCCCACGCTCGTCGCGCCACTTGCGTGCGGAGCGCAGGAGCCGCGCGACGTTGCCTTCACGGATGCTCTCGGCACTCCCCTGTCCAAACACGACGCGATCGACGTCGAGCACCCATGCGTCGAGCCCCACCGGTGCGTGCGCGAGAAAAATATTCTTGACGTTCAGGTCGTGGTGCCGCGCGCCCGCGGCGTTCAGCGACTGCACGAGCGTGCGTGCGGCCGACCACGCCGCTGCACGTTGCTCTGGCAGTTCACTCGGCTGCATGTACGACGACAAGTCGCGCCCACCCGTGATCTCGGCCGTGACGACATCGGCATGTCGCAACAGCCCGTGAACGCGATACACGCCGTACATCACGACGTCCGGCGTGTGGACACCCGCAGCGCGCAGCTTCAGCGCAACGTCGAGCTCATAGGGCGCGCGCGTGGGCGGAAAGAAAAAATCGCGCGTCAGTGGAGCGAGGAGCCCCCCGTGTCGATTGTGTCGCACGACGACCCGCATGCCGGAGACCGGCAAGGCAACCGCGTACGCAATTCCGCGCCCCTGAAGTGGACGCGCGCCAAGATTCCGCGCCGCGGCCTCGTAGAGCGTGCCTTCCGCGAGCAGTGCTCGCGCATCGTCAGCGAGCACATTGCGCGTGACCACAGCGCACCGGCCAGACGTGACGCGCACGTACCCGGCCGGATTCCCGCCGTCAGTCATTCGGTGCGGACACGGTACACCGTCACCGGCTGGTTCTTGTTCTTCAGTTCCATCGGCGGACACTCGTCGAGCGGTGGTGGCGAGGTGAGCTTCCGCCGCATGTCGTCCGAGATGAGAATTTCCGCCGCTCCCGCCGCGCCGCACAATCGGCTCGCCGTATTCACCGTATCGCCGATGACGGTGAACTCGAGCCGTCGCTCAGAACCGATGTTTCCCGCGAACGCTTCGCCGTAGTTCAATCCAATGCCGATCTCCAGCGTCGGCCGGCCCTCCGCTGCCCACCGATCGTTCAGTTTTTTCAGTTCGGCCTGCATCTCGATGGCTGCAGCCATCGCGCGATCGGCGTCGTCAGGACTGCCGATTGGTGCGCCCCATTGGGCCATCACCGCGTCGCCGATGAACTTGTCGAGCGTGCCTTCGTGACGGAACACACACTCGACCATCTCGGTGAAGTACTCGGTGAGCAGCGTCGCCATCGCATCGGGATTCATCGTCTCCGACAGAGCCGTGAACCCGCGGATGTCGCTGAACAACACCGCCACTGGGCGCTTGTCGCCACCGAGCTTCAGGGCCTCGGGCGAGCCCGCGATGCGCGCCGCCAACTGCGGCGCGAAGTAGCGCTCAAAATTGCTGCGGACAATTCCTTCGCGACGAATGCGCTCCGCAAACTGCGAGTTCTCGATGGCGACCGCCGCAATACCCGCGAACGCCACGAGAAACTCGAGGTCCTCGTCACTGAACCGGTGCGTGATGCTCGGGTTGTCGACATAGAGCACACCGAGCACGCGATCTTCGCTACCGATGAGGGGTGCGCAGATTGCCGAGCGCACTTGCTGCATGAGAATCGACTGGCCGCCGAAGCGCGTGTCTTCGCCAGCGTTATCGCTCAGCAACGCGACCTTCTCGGCCATTGCCTTTCGAGCAATCGACTGCGGGACGGCGCGCGGCGCGTCACCGCCGCGTTGGTCGCGCGAAATTTTCGGTGTGAGCTCACCGTGCGCGTCCACGAGAAGAATCGCGACGCGATCGACCTCGAGGGTCTGGTACGCGTAGCCGACGATCTTGTCGAGGATCGTGTCCACGTCGACAGCGCGCGTGAGCCCTTTGGACACCTCGAGCAGCGTTGCGAGCTTCTGCTGATTCTTGTCGACGACGGTCATCGACGGCGGACTCATTCCGAACCGTGTGAGTCCGCTCGGCGATGTAGTAGGCGCGCCGAGCGACGCGAGCGCCGCGTTCTGGTCGCGCATCGGGATCTGGCGGACGATCGTCGCGCCTGCGGTGGCCGATGACGTCTGTGACGTCGGTGTAGCGCGCTCGACCGCTGGCGTGGTGAACGAGGTCAGGCGAAAGGGCACCTTGCCGAACGCAATCAGGTCGTCCAGCGCCGCGCTGCCCCGCTCGACCTTGGCGCCGTTGACGAAGGTGCCGTTGCTCGAGCCCAGATCTCGAATGCGGAGACTATCGCCCTCCGCAACGATCTCGGCATGCCGCCGCGAAATCGTCGGGTCGAAAACCGGAAGGTCGCACGTCGGCGCGCGTCCAACCGTGAGCGGGACGCCATCACGCAGGTCGTAGGACTGCGTGCCGTCTGGACTGATGAGTCGAAGGGCCATCGAGGACGAATATGCGCTGAGGTGGGGACGCTGCCTAGTCGGACGCTGTTTCCCGAGCGCGCGTCATCGCGTCGCGCACTCGGCCAATGGCCGTGAGCATCGCTCGTGCCTTGTTCTCCGACTCCTCCCACTCATTGGCGGCGACCGAATCCAGGACGATACCGCCGCCCGCCTGCACGTTGGCGATGCCGTCCGCAATGACACACGTGCGGATGGTGATTGCGAGATCCATGCGCGCGCCCCCCGCCGAGATGTAGCCCACCGCGCCGGAGTAGGGCCCCCGTCGTTCCGGCTCCAGTTCGTCGATGATCTCCATCGCGCGCACTTTCGGCGCTCCGGTCATCGTGCCGGCGGGAAACGTCGCGCGAAACGCATCCATCGCGTCGAGTCCAGGTTTCAGCGTGCCCTCGACATGACTGACGAGATGCAGGACGTGCGAGAAGCGCTCGACATGCATGAACTCCGAGACCTGGACGCTCCCGTATTCGGCGATGCGCCCGACGTCGTTGCGCCCGAGATCCACCAGCATCACATGCTCCGCGCGCTCCTTCTCATCCGTGATGAGCTCTTCGGTCATCGCGGCATCCGCTTCCGGCGTGGTTCCCCGTGGGCGCGTGCCCGCAATGGGGCGAACGGTCACGCGACCGGCGTCCACGCGGACGAGCAACTCGGGCGAGCTGCCAACCAACTCCAGTCCGTCGAGCACGAGATGATACATGTACGGCGACGGATTGAGTGCGCGCAGTGCGCGGTACAACGCTTCGGACGGAAAGTCGAAGGGCACGCGAATACGGCGCGCGAGCAGGACCTGAAACGCATCGCCCGCGGCGATGTACTCCTTGATGCGGTCGACGCTCGCCACGTAATCGGCGTGCGCGAAATTGGACACGCCGGTCGCCGGCGCCGCGTCCGTCCGGAGGTCGAGGGGCGGCAAGGTGATCGGCGCCCGAAGGCGTGCGATGGTGCGTTCGACTGTCGCGATCGCTGCGTCGTACGCCGCGCGCACGGACGTCTCGTTCGTGTCGTCGCCAATCGGTGCGCCTACGACAACGCGCGCTTGCGCTCGCAGGTTGTCGATGATGACGAGCGCGTCAGTGAAGACGAAGAGCGAATCGGGCGCGTTGTCACCACGCGGTGGCGGCGACGGCAAGCGCTCGATGAGACGCACGACGTCGTAGCTGAAGAAGCCGACGGCACCCGCCCAGAAAGCACCGAGTTCCGGAACATCCACCGGCGGTCGAGCACGAATGAGCGCGTCGAGATCTTCGAGCGGATGCTCAGGGGTGCGACGTCCATGCCATCCGAGCGCAGGCGTCCAATCCTCGACCACGCCTTCGCGTAAACGCCATGCTGCGCGCGGTGCGCTACCGAGAAAGGTGTAGCGTGCCCACGTTTCGCCGCCGGCCGGCGCGCTCTCGAGCAGGAACGCAAACGGGCCTTCGCGCAATTTCGCAAACGCAGTAACAGGCGTATCGGTGTCGAGCAAGCAGTCGCGCCATACGGGCACGAGATGCGCTGGGCGCACTCTCTGTTGAAAGTCTTCGAAGCTCATCGTGCGTCTCTACGCGCTTGTCCGGGTTGTACACGCGGGCGAACTTTCATTTATGCATCGTGTGCTCGCCGCGGCCTGGGCCGCAAGCAGTTTGTGGTTGATGGCCCTCGCACCGACCGCGGCGAGTGCCCAGGATTGGAACGACGCACGCACCCAATCCCTGGTCGAACGTGCCACCGCTCGGCGCGCACAACAACTCGCCGACACGGGACTCAAGGACTATAAGGCCGTCGCCCACGGCTATGTCACCTTTCTCGCCCAGGTGGGCGAAGGGCTCGCCGAGCCACCGAAAGTGGTGAAGGCCGACGAGTTGGTGAACGAAGTTTATTGGCGCGCGCCCAACCTGAGCAAGCAGCATATCCTCGGACGCCGAGATACGCTCCTCCTGCCGACGGACATCGCGTACCACCGCGACCACCTCGGCATCGTGCAAAACAATTTTCCCGCGATCATCCGCTTGGGTGATGGCGACGAAGTCGTGGACGTTCCGCACCCGCTGTCGACGGTGGGACTGATCAACTACGACTTCGCGATCACGGATTCACTCACCATTCAGTACCCGGGACGGACCATCAGCGTCCTCGAGGTGAAGGTTCGTCCGAAGAACGATCGGCAGCCACGCATCATCGGCGCACTCTACATCGATCGCGACGACGCGCAGGTTGTGCGCATGGCGTTCAACTTTACGCGCGCCTCGTTTCGCGACAATGCGCTGGAAGACTTGTTCGTCATCGTCGAGAACAGCCTGGTGAACGGGCGGTTCTGGTTGCCGCACCAGCAAGAGATCGAGATTCGTCGCGGCGGTACGTGGCTGGATTATCCCATTCGTGGCGTGATTCGCGGCCGCTGGGAAATTGGCGATTACCAGGTGAATATCGGGATCCCGCCGTATTTCTTCAGCGGTCCGGAAATCGTGCTCGCCCCGAAAACGGCGAGCGACACGTTTCATTTTTCGGGAAAGATTCTCGACTCGTTGCCGTTCGACGTGCGTGCCGTGAGCGACGCGGAAGTGCGGAAGGTCCAGGAGGAAGCGCGATCGTTGGTGCGGGCGCAAGCGCTCCAACGCCCGCAGAAACTCACGCTGGCCGCGGGCGGCATCTCCGATTTTGTCCGCTTCAATCGCGCTGAAGGGCTCGCGGTGGGGCTTGGCGCGGCGTCGCGTTTCGGTGGCGGCTTCGGTCTGCGCGGCACCGCACGCTACGGCGTGGACGATCGTGCGGCGAAGGGAAGCCTCGGTATCGACTGGCAATCGCCGCGTTGGGGTATCCGCGCGTTTGGCCTTCGTGATTTCCGCGAGGCCGGCGACATGCAGGAGCGTTCGCGCGTGATGAACTCATTCGCCGCGCAGGAATTCGGAGCCGACGCCACAGATCCATATGGAGTGGACGCGACCGGCCTCGGACTGGATGCGCACAACGTATCGGGTGTCAACTTGCACTTCGACGCGTCCCTGGAACGCCAACGTCCGCTGCGTGTTCGTTCGACGCCCGCAAATGGCTCGTTCGAGCCCCTCGTTGCGGCAACTCGTTTGCGCGCGTTGCGCTTCTCGCTTGCCGCAGAGCGTCCGACGGCGCTGTCGTGGTTCGGGTCCGAGCTGCGTATGAGCGGCGAAGCCCGTTACAGCCATCTCACGACGGACGACGCTTCGACTCCAATCGAATCCAATGTTGCGCGAGCATTCGCGACGATAAGCGTCGAACGTCCCTATGAGCACGGCCGGCTCGCGTTGCTCGCTGCCGGCGGTTGGGTGCGCGGCTCGTCGACGGTGCCCGCGCAGGAATTGCTCTATTTTGGTGGCCCGGTGAGCGCGCCGGGCTATCACTTCCACGAACTCGCCATGCGTTCTGGCGCGACGACACGCGCCGAGTGGCGTACGACAATTCCTGCTCCCTCAGTGTCGCTCGGACGGTTCGGGCGCATTCCCGGCCAGGCGACACTCGCGCCCTTCGTGCAAGCCACGCTCCTTGGCCAGCGCGTGCATGGGGATAGCTTGGCAACGCATCCTGTGGGCGTGTACCCGAGTGTCGGTGTTGCCGTGCAGCCGCTTTACGACCTACTGCGCATTCAGCTTGCGCGCGGTCTCCGCCACGGCGGTTGGAGCCTCAACGTCGACGTCTCGCGCGACTTCTGGGGGATTCTATAGTTTGTGATTTTGAGCGACGACATTTGTCATCCTGAGCGAGCGCACCGAGGACTTGTCATCCTGAGCGAGCGCGGTGAGTCATTTGTCATCCTGAGCGAGCGCAGCGAGTCGAAGGATCTGCACTCTACATAGCGCGTCCATGTACAGGTCCTTCGCTTCGCTCAGGACGACAAAGCGTGAAAACGCACCGACTGTGCGTGATTGTGGTGACGCATGCCTGGCCTGGAGCGCTAGCATGCGATCATGGCCGCCTCGCACCTTCCCGATCTCCCGCGCGCTGACTTTTCGCGCATCGATCCCCGCGCCGTCGCACTCCTTGCCGAACGATGGGCGCGGCGGCATCGCGTGGTGCCGATGGCGGTGGAGAACGGCTTCATCATCATCGCCACCAGCGATCCGCTCAACTTCGATGCGGAGCGTGCCATCGCGTTCGCCACGGGACATCGCGTCCGTTGGGAGCTCGCGTCGCCCGACGAGATCGCAGCGCACCTCGATCGTGTGTACCCGGACGCGCCTTCGCGTCGAGACCCCGTCGCGCCGCCCGTCGAAGTACAGCATCTGACATTCGGCGCCGATGCCGGCGCCGCAGACAACGCAGCAGATGTCGGCGCGTCGATTACCCGCCTCGTCGACCAACTCCTTGCCGAGGCAATCAGCGCAGGCGCGAGCGACCTTCATATTGAACCGGAAGAGCAGGGAATCGCCGTGCGGCATCGCGTCGACGGGTTGTTGCGCCCCGTGCGCACGTTGGCGCGATCGGTCGGCCCCTCGCTGGTGTCCCGCGTAAAGATCCTCTCAGGGCTCGACATCGCCGATCGCATGCGCCCGCAGGACGGCCGAGCGCGCGTCGCGGTGTTCGGCACGGTCGTGGATCTTCGCGTGTCCACGCTTCCGGTGTCGCATGGGGAAAAGATCGTCGTCCGGGTACTCGACGGCATGGCAGGGCTGCGAACGCTGGAGGCGATCGGCTTTGCCGAGCATGATTTACGGCGCATTCGTACGCTGCTCGAGCAGCGTGAAGGCCTCATACTCGTCACCGGCCCAACCGGCTCCGGCAAGACGACGACCCTGTATGCCGCGCTCCGCGAAATACAATCTCGGGGCGTCAACGTGGTGACCGTCGAAGATCCCATCGAGTACCGGCTGCCGGGAGTCGTTCAGGTCCAGGTGCATGAGCGCGCTGGCCTCACGTTCGGCGCCGCGCTTCGGTCCATCGTGCGTCAGGATCCCGATGTCATTCTCGTCGGAGAGATCCGCGATAAGGAAACGGCCGAGATCGCCATTCAGGCGTCGCTGACGGGGCATCTCGTGCTCTCGACGCTTCACACCAACGACGCCGCCAGCGCCGTCACTCGGCTCATCGACATCGGGGTTGCCAGCTATCAGATCGCGACGGCAGTCAAGGGTGTGATTGCGCAGCGTCTCGTCAGGCGAGTTTGCGTTGAATGCGCGGGCGTTGGCTGTGACGCATGTGACGGGGCGGGCTATCGCGGTCGCCGCGCGCTCGCGGAAATCCTTACGACCTCGCCTGAGTTCGAGCGGCGCGTGGCTACCGGGGCGTCGACAGAATCACTTGCGGAGGCGGCGCGCGCGAGCGGCTGCATCATGCTGTGGGAATCCGGGCTCGCGTTGGTGCAGAAAGGCGAAACCACGATGGAGGAATTGCGGCGCGTTGCCGCAGAACCGGCGCGACAAGCAGCCGAAGCGGCGCACCCGTCGCCAATACTGGTGCCGGCGTTGCACATTCCACGGGCCACCGACGGCGCACCTCTACCCACGATTTTGCCGCACTCGCTGATGGCCACTGTCAACATCGGCACAATCGACGTCTACGTCATCGCGCGCGAGCACGGTGAGTGGACAGTGCTCACGCTCCAGCGTTCTCTCACGACGCGCTGTCCGGGCGCCTGGGAAACGGTGCACGGCCATATCGAGCCCGGCGAGGAGCCCGAGGACGCCGCTATCCGCGAAGTATGGGAAGAAACCGGGCTCACGGTACAGCGCCTCTACAACGTCACGGTGCAGCCGTTCTATCTACATCGCAGCCATACCGTCGAACTCGCAGTGGTCTTCGCCGCATTCGTGGACTCCGGTGAGGCTGTCGTGTTGGGCGAGGAGCATTCGCACTACGAGTGGCTGGACGGGCCTGCAGCAATGGACCGATTCTTCTGGCCGCGCGAGCGCGCCGCGCTGCAGGAAGTTTTGCACCTGTTCCGGAATGGCGATGGCGGCGAGGCCGAAGACATTCTTCGCGTGCGGTAAGGCGCGTTGCCCGGCCAAGCGAGCTAGCGCCTTCGGGAACCATCCGCATGTTGGAGTGTCGAAACCCTGCCTCTTTCTCCGTGCGCCACATGCGTTCTCGCCTCGCCGGAGCCTGCTGCTCCGCTCTCGCCGGTCTCGCCCTCGCAAGCGTCAACCTTGGCGCACAGCAGGCCGCTCCGCGCCCGCCGAGTATCCAGCTCCTCTCGTTGCTCCAGTCGCTTCAGGTGGCCAATGCACCCGAGTTGGCGCCAGCAATCAACGGACTCCTGAGTGACACCACGTCTCACATGCGCATGGCTGAGCGTCGTGCCGCGACCGCGGCCGATGCGGTGCGCGCGGCGGGCATCGTTGCCGAGTCGAGAACGGCGCTCGCGCGATTCACCGACGTCGCCGTCGCAGAAAAGGAGGGTTACGTAAAATTCCTGCCGTGGTTGGAAGAGCAGGACATGTATCACTACAACAACATTCAGAACGTCTTCGCCACGATGTCGGCATTCGATGTCACGAAGCCGTCGTCGTTGCTGTACCGCAAGGAAAAGGGGCAGTTGATACTGGTGGGCGCGATGTACACCGCCATGCCCGGCTCCACCCCTGACCAACTCGACGCACGACTCCCGCTTGGCATCGCGCATTGGCATGAGCACGTGAATTTCTGCGGACCCAAGGCAGATTCCGTGCGTGCGGCCGCTGCAAAGGCAGACGGCGCATCGGTCGCGCGGTGGCTCGCGATTACGTCACGAGAGGATTGCACTGCGGCAGGCGGCGTGTTCGTGCCCCGCCTGTTTGGCTGGATGGCGCACGTCTACATGTTCGGTGGGGACGATGCGCTCACGATTTGGGGCGGCGAGCGGAACGACCATATGCGCATGCACGACCATCCGTAAGTGGTGGTGCATGCGATCGGGCTGGGGGACGACCTACCGCGGCACCCGGTGCTCTGACGTCCGCAGGATCGTGCCCGGCTCGGGTGCGTTCGGCTTGACGCGCACACTCTTGGCCGGAATGCCGACGTACACGTGATACGGTCGCACATCCTTGGTCGCCACGGCATTCGCGCCAACCATGCCCTGTTCGCCAACGTGCACGCCCGCCAACACCGTCGCGTGGTACGTCACACGTACGCCGTCCTCCAGCACCGTGAGGACATTGGTCACGTCGCGCTGGTCGACGATGCTGTGCGTGTGGCTGTAGATGTTCGCGTAGTCGCTGATCGAGACGTTGTTGCCGATACGAATGCCGCCGCGATCATCCAGCAGCACATTGCGATGAATGACGACGTTGTCGCCGACTTCGATGTTGTAGCCGAATGAGAACTCGACGTTGTGAAATGCCTTGAAGTTCTCGCCGCACTTGTTGAAGATGTGATGCGCCAGCACGCGGCGGAGTTGCACACCAAGGGCGACGTTCTGGCCGGCGGCAGGAGTGCGGTCGAACGAATACCACAGCCAGAGCAACGGCTTTACCGGCTGGAAGAGCGAGTCGTCGCAGTCGGAATAAAATTCAGGCTCGAGCGTGATGTTGCGCGGGTCGAGCGTCGACAGCGCCAGGCGCGTCCCGGCGGCCAACGCTTCGTCAGCAACCGCAGTCTCCCAATTGGCGGCATACTGCGGATAGCACAGTTCGGCGAGGGTCTCGCGGCAGAGCAGAGCGCGGTCTGCCGCGATGTCGCTACCCGGGTTCGCCAAGCGGTCGGCAATGCGCTCGAGCCAGGCGTCGGCAATGCTTGCGTTGCCGGACGGCGGCAGGGTCCGAAGAGGGAGAAATGGCATGGGCGAAATTTGGCGAATCAGGTGAGCCGCGCGCCACTCCCATTCAAGGTTGGTGCGCTCGACTAGAACCGGTCAGGGCAACCGCAGCGTGATCGTGCTCCCCGCAGAGTCAGCCTTCGCTCCACGGAACCTTCCGGTAAGGCCATGGCCACTGACCATCAGCGTTCCCGCGGAGTCGCGGACTGCTGGCATCTCGCGCAGTCCCGCAATCATCGCGCGTTGTACACCGGCAAACAGCGGATGCTCGCCCGGCTTGCCCGTCGTCAGCGCCACATGCGCCAGCATCTCAATCGTGCCGTCGCCGTTACCGAGACGTAAAAAGCGACTGTGCAGGATCTCTGTGTCGGAAAGCCGCTGCACGTTGAGCGGATCGAACCCCTGCGGAAACAACGGGCCGCTGCCCGCCACAACCACAACGCGAGGGCCTGGACCGGCTAGAAAATCGGCGCGCGCCTGGCGTCGCCGCGCATTCAGGGCCGCAACCTCCGACTCCGCTGACTTCATGAATGACGCGCGGTCGTCAGCAGCCGTCTGGCATCTGCTGGAACCACCGAGACGGCCAACCAGCGCATTCGACAGCAATGAGTCGAGCGGAATCGTCGATTTCCCGGGCGTCGCATCGAGCGTATCGCGCCAGGCCGGCGCAACCCGATCGAGCAACCGTCCAATCGCCTCACCGCTCGCGTACACGCGCTCGCGCACCCGCTCGGAGGGATAGTCCTGCGCAGGCAGTGCCGGCGCGCGCCCGATGGAGCGTCGCTCGACATACTGGGCGAGGCCTTCGTTGAGCTCCGATCCACGCTCGTACGCTGCGGCCGCCGCACCCAATCGCGCGAAGCGCGCGCGCCGCTCGTCCAGGAATGCACCGCTCCAACATCGCGCGCCGTCATCCGACTGAGCTCCTAACGCCGCTCTTAACGACGCCGTCTCCTCGCGCCTCAGCGCGAGTGCGGGCGCGTCGTCAAATGCGTACGTGAACAGGTCCGCCTCATTCGCCGTCCACGCAGGATGATTCGCGCGTTCATACACGTGAAAGAGCTCATGAATTGCGAGCGAGGCCGACTCATCCGCACTCGATCGGCGGTCGGGAGCAAGCATCACGGTCGCAGTGCGCACGCCGTCCAACATGATGCTGGTATTTGACGTGACGCTCGAATCGCGACCAGCCTTGACGGCGGCGGTCGGGTCGCCGGCAACCGCGACGAATCCAACCGGCGGGCGCGGATGACGAAAGAGCACAGTCCGCTCGCCATCGAAATACGCAATCGGCGCAGTGCGCGGATCGAAATGGGGCCAGAGCGGCACGGCACCAAGCCGGATCAGCGCGGAATCGATCGCAAAGACCGACGGGGTCGACGTCTGCGGGAGTTGCCTGGCCACGCTGGCTCCCGCGCAGCCATACAATGCGAGCGCTGCAAGCACGCTCTTCGGTGAGTCAGCCATCGTTGCATCGAACAGGTGGGCCTTCGCATCACAAACTGCACCGTGGTTCGACTCGCCAGCGTGCGGAACAGTTGCCTGTCATCCTGAGCGAGCAAAGCGAGTCGAAGCACCTGCACCGTTTGTCATCCTGAGCGAGCAAAGCGAGTCGAAGGATCTGCACCTAGCCGGCAGCTCGAAGGCCTACGGCGTTTGCGTGCGCGCCTGCGCTCTGGAGCGGATCAGCACACGCTCGCGCTCGACGTCGCGCAGCCGGTCAGTCCAGGCACTACTCCGCTGGCTTCCAAGCGAGACGACCAAAGGCTGGTTCACGTCGAGCGCATCATCGAACAGGTACAACGCTGCCTGCGTCTCCCTCGGCTGCAGCCGCTGCTCGCCGAAACCGCTGCTGAGCGGCAGGACGTCGACCGGCCGAAAGTCGCGACCCGCGGACGTAATGGTGAGATCGAGAGGCGAGAACTTGGCATCCCGCGCAAGTCCGTAATAATTGACGTACCAGAGATTTCCGCGCAGGAGTCCGTGCTGGGACACCAGCCTCGCGATCGCGGCTTTATGGCTTTCCGCGAGCTCACGCAGCGCCCGATACGAATCGGACGAAAGCGTTCGGATCACGGCCTCGTCGAGCGGTGTCAGGCGCACGATCACGTCAGGCAGCTGAAGGGAAATCGAGATGCTCTGCTGGCTCAGCGAACCAAACCCCGCCGGAATCAGCGCCGCACCCGTGGTGTCCGCTGCGACAATCGCCGGCGTCGCAGGAATGGTGGCTGGCTTCGGCGTAATCGCGGGCGTTTGTGAGCACGCTGACGATCCGGGAAACGCAGCGATCGCCGCGCAGACACCCAGACGCGCCGATTTCCAGTTCACGCGTCGGACTCGACCGCGCTGTCCAACAGCGGTGCGTCAATCGGGACTTCGTCCACTATCTCCAGCGTGGTTGGCGCGGCGCGCCACGACGGTTGCTCGATCAGCGACATCAGCGCCGACGCCAGGTCATCACGGCCCTGATTGGTCTCCGCGCTGAACGGGATCATCTGGTCGTCCTCGAGACGAAGCGCAACGGCGATTTCGTGAACGCGTTTCGCGACTTCGCGAGGCTTCAGCTTATCCACCTTCGTTAACGCAACGATCGTCGGCACTTCGATCTCGGCAAGGAAATCGAACATCTGGATGTCCTCGTCCGACGGATGATGCCGTACGTCGAGCAACTGTACGACACCGCGCAACGCTGTCGACGCGCGCAGGTATCCCTCGATGAGCGGCAACCACTCGGCCTTACGCGCCTTGGCGATCCGTGCGTATCCGTAGCCTGGCAAGTCCGCGAGAACGAACTTGTCGTTCACCTTGAAGAAGTTGATCTCGCGCGTACGGCCGGGTGTGTTGCTCACACGCGCGAACGCCTTGCGACGCACGAGCCTGTTCAGCAGGGACGACTTGCCGACGTTGGAACGTCCGGCAAATGCCACCTCGGGCAACTCATTCGTTGGACGCCACCCTTCCGCCGTCGCCATTGGTCCGATGAATTCGAGCGACTTGATGACGAGCGGATCCTTCTTCGCATCCGCGCTCAATGCGCCACCATCGTCGCCGTGTCTTCGTCGACGCGCGGCATCACGGCGCGCGACAGCGCCACGGCAAGGACCTCGTCCATCGACCGCACTGGATGGAACTGAATTCCTGCCTTCACTTCCATCGGAAGCTCATCGAGGTCTCGCGCGTTCTCTTGCGGCAGGATCACGTGCGTAATCCGGTTTCGCAGCGCAGCGACGGTCTTCTCCTTCAGCCCACCGATGCCGAGTACTCGCCCGCGAAGCGTGATCTCGCCGGTCATCGCCACGTCGCCGCGCAAGGGCACGCCCGTGAGTGCGCTGACAATCGCACACGCAATCGCGATGCCCGCGCTGGGGCCATCCTTTGGCGTTGCGCCCGCGGGACTGTGCACATGCAAGTCACGCGTGCGGAGAAACTCGCGCTCCAGGCCAAGCGAACTCGCACGCGCGCGTGCGTAACTCAACGCGGCGCTTGCCGACTCCTTCATCACGTCGCCGAGCGTGCCGGTGAGTTGCAGGCGGCCACGACCAGGCACGACGCTCACTTCGATCTCCAGCACGTCGCCGCCGACGCTGGTGTACGCAAGACCAGTGGCGACACCAACCTTGTCCTCGATGAGGTTCGCCTCTGGATCGAATGGCGCCACGCCGAGCATCGCATGCAGCATCGATCGCGACACGCTGTCGTGCTCCTGCTTCACTTCCTCGCCCGCATACGCCGTGCGCCGCTCCGCGCGCGCGCGCGCAAGTTTGCGCGACAGCCGCGCGAGCCTGCGCTCCAGGTCGCGCACGCCTGCCTCGCGCGTGTATCCGTGCACGATCGCTGGAATCACGTCGCTATCGAGGGAGACGGTTGCTGGGTCGATGCCATGTTGCTTCAGCTGCCGCGGAAGCAGGAACTGCCGGGCGATCGCGTACTTCTCCTGATCGAGATACCCCGCAAGGCGGATGATTTCCATTCGGTCCCTGAGCGGCTCAGGAATCGTTGCCATGGAATTCGCTGTCGTGATGAACAACACCTGCGACAGGTCGTAGTCCGCTTCGAGGTAGTGATCGTTGAAGGCCCGGTTCTGCTCGGGGTCGAGCACCTCGAGCAGCGCCGCTGACGGATCGCCGCGATAGTCATTGCCAAGCTTGTCGATTTCGTCGAGCAGGATAACGGGGTTCACCGTTTCTGCGCGTCGCATCGCCTGGATCACCCGGCCGGGCATCGCACCGATGTAGGTGCGCCGGTGGCCGCGAATCTCTGCTTCGTCACGCACGCCGCCCAGCGACATCCGCACGAACTTGCGTCCGAGTGCACGCGCGATCGACCTGCCAAGGGACGTCTTGCCCACGCCAGGCGGCCCGACGAGGCACAGAATCGGCCCGTCCAGCCGCTCCACGAGCGCAAGGACGCCGATGTAGTCGAGCACGCGCTCCTTGACGTCGTCTAAACCGTAATGGTCTTCATCGAGCACCTGCCGAGCATGCGAAACATCGAGCACGTCATCCGTGCGCTCCGTCCACGGCAACGCCGCGATCCAGTCGAGATAGGTGCGTGCAACGCCCGACTCCGGCGACATTGCGGACAAGCGCCGCAGACGCTTCAACTCTCGACGGGCACGCGTAAGAACGGGTTCGGGCAATCCCTTTGCCTCGAGCGTTGCGCCAAGTTCGTCGGTGTCGTCGCCATCATCCCCGCCAAGCTCGCGATGGATCGCCTTCAGTTGCTCCTGGAGATAGAACTCGCGCTGGTTCTGGAAGAGTGAACCGCGCACGTCGTCGTCGATCTTGCGTTCGAGCTTCAGCAGGTCGATTTCGCTCGTCAACGTTTCGCCAAGCGTGCGGAGTAGTGCAGGGAAGTCGGTGGCCTCGAGCAATCCCTGACGCCGGTCGAGCCGCGTACCGAGATGTGCGGCGATACCGAACGCCTGGCGAGCCGGCGAATCCGATCCCTGAATGAGCGTCACCAACTCGGGCGGCAGCCGCCGGTGCACGGCGACATACTCCTCGAACAGCGAGAGTGCTCGGCGGAGGTGCGGCTCTGCGTCGTCCGCTCCCTCGAGCGTGAGCGGCGCCATGGGCTCGATAACGGCGCGAAGGCATTCCGTGCTCGGCACGTAGCGGGACACGCGCGCCCGCGCGATACCTTCAACGAGCACCCTGACGGTGCCGCTGGCGAGTCGCGACAATTGGCGCACGCGAGCAACGACGCCGACCCGATAGAGGTCCGCTGCGGCGGGGTCCTGCGTTTCTGGGTCGCGTTGTGCGACGAGGAGAACCAGGCTATCAGTGCCGTTCGCCGCCTCCAGCGCAGCCAGCGAGGCCGCACGTCCGACGAGAAGCGGCATGACGACGTACGGAAAAACGACGACGTCGCGGAGCGGGAGAACAGCGAGACGGTCTGGTGTGACGACTGCTTCGCCGTCGACGACAAAGGAGGGCATTCCCAAAGATAGCGGTGAACGGTGAACAGTGAACGGTGAACAGTAAAACGACACCAGAAAGACGAAGGCACACCGACCTCAGTCTGGTGTGCCCTTGATCTTACCCTTTACCGTTCACCGTTCACCGTTCATTTACGCCTCTTTCTTCCTCTTCGTCGGAGCGAGTTCGAGCAGAGGCGCGGTGCCGTTCAATACGCTCGATTCCGTGATCTTCACCTCGACCACGTCCTCGCGCGTCGGCAGGTCGAACATCACGTCGGTAAGTAGCTCCTCGAGAATCGCACGAAGGCCACGCGCTCCGGTGCCGCGCTTCAGTGCCTTGCCCGCGATGGCGCGCAGCGCCGAGACCTCGAAGGTCAACTTCACCTCCTCGAGATCGAACAACTTGGTGTACTGCTTCGTCAGCGCGTTCTTCGGCTCCTGGAGGATTCGCACGAGCGAGTCCTCATCGAGGCCTTCGAGCGGCACCGTCACCGGCAGACGTCCCACGAGTTCGGGAATGAGCCCGAAGCGGAGCAGGTCATCCGGCTCGACTTCCGAGAATGCATTCTTGGAGAGCGCGGCAACCTTGATCGGATCGGTTTCCGTCTTTGCGAAGCCGATTTGTCGCCTTCCCGTGCGCGCCTCGATGATCTTCTCCAATCCGTCGAACGCGCCACCGCAGATGAACAGGATGTCCTTCGTGTTGATCTGGATGTATTCCTGCTGCGGATGCTT
>JBDTMO010000005.1:0-23851 GCA_039934235.1 bacterium
GACCGCGCCGCGCGGGTTCGCGGTGCGACGGTGTCAGCGGCGGCTCTGGTGCGCCAGCATCACGCGAATTGGGCGCACCACGGATAGTCGCGCTCAAACGCCTGATCAAAGTCGAAGACGTCCGTGAACTCGTCGCGGGTATCGGTGGCCTGACTCATGAGCAGCTCGAGGTCCACGAGGGTGAACACGATGTCGCCAATGTCGGACGAGGTCTTCACGCCCCAGTGCTCGAGCACCAGGCCGGCCATCACACCAAAGCGTTCCAACGCGAGATCTCGGCACGACAGGGCGAGCTCCCGCCCGCTGATATGCCGACGCTCCGGCAGGCGCTGCTGGCAAAACTCGAGCGAACCCAGCACGAACAGATAGGCACGCTCGTCGAACCGCTGCTCACGCATGCGGATCCGATCCATGATGCCATCGCGGAAGGCTAACTCGGGCACGGGCGACTGGGCTCTCGGGAGGTGTTTCTTGGGCGACGACAATCGCCCCCTTCAAAATGAGGCCCGGGGCTCGGAGACACAACAGTTGTGTGCGCGCGGTGTCATCCTGAGCGAGCGCAGCGAGTCGAAGGATCCGCACGCGACGCCACGCTTGTGCGGAGGCAAACAAGCGACAATGTTAGGCTGACAAACAAAAGTGGCGCGAGAGTCAGCCCCGGTTCCGTCCGCCAGCCCTTACCGCCCTTCGATGCGAAAGATCAACACGCGCAGCTTTGTGCGCGCAACGCGCGCCACGCCGCGTGAAGTCAACCGCCAGATCCTGCTCAACCTCATCCGCGAGCACGAACCCATCTCCCGCGCCGATCTTGCGCGGCGGATGCAGATCGCGCGCGGCATGGTCACGTCGCTCGTCGATGAACTTGTTACAGACGGGTCGCTGTACCAGGGAGCGACGATCGATTCGCCGCGCGGCCGTCGGCCGCAGATGCTGTTCGTCCGCACGCGTGGACGCCTTGCCATCTCCGTCGACGTTCGCTTCAGCCGCACCTACGTCATGCTCGGCGACTTTAGCGGAGCGGCCATCGCCACCGAAAATTTCGATACCATCGAAGATCCAAAGTTGTTCGTCGCCGAGTTGAAGAAGCGCGTGCAGCGGTTGCTGGCGACGCATAGCGATGCGGGAACGTGCGAGGGACTTGGACTCGTGGTGCCGGGCATGGTGGATCATGTCACGGGACGCGTGCTCAACGCGCCGCACCTTGGCTGGCGGAATGTCGACGTGCGCGACGCGCTGTCCGAGGCGGTTGGATTGCCTATCTTCGTGGAGAATGCGCCGATTGCCTGTGCGCTTGCGCAAATGTGGTTGGGCCAGCGTGGCGCGATGGAACTCAGCGACTTCGTGTATGTGAGTGTGTCAGACGGACTCGGCACCGGTGTCGTTGCCAACGGCGCGGTCATGCGCGGCAAGCGAAATACTGCCGGCGAATTCGGACATGTGCCGCTTACGACGGACGGCCCGGATTGTTATTGCGGCGGCACCGGGTGCCTCGAAGCGTATGCGTCGGATCTCGCCACGTTGGTGCGGTATCTCGGTCATGAGTTTTCGCCCACGACCGCACGGTCGATTGTCCAGGCGTCAGGCCTGACGATGACTGACGTAGTCGCGCGCGCGCACGCCGGCGACATGCGGGCGACAAAGGCGATCGAGGAGACGGCCAGGCATCTAGGCGCCGGCCTGGCGGTGATCATCAACACGCTGAGCCCGGCGCAGATTTGCGTTGGTGGTGAGATCATTGAAGCGTGGGAACAGATCGAGCCGATTCTTCGACGGATCATTCGCCAGCGTGCGTTGACGGACAACGCGGCAGCGACTCCGGTGTATCGGGAAAAAGATGCGTCACAGGCGAGGCTGCGTGGCGCGACGGCGCTCGTAGCGGCACCGAGGTTCGCCGCGCCAAGCATCGCCTAGCTGGCGCGCACTCCGACGCTCACAGCGCTCGCCGAGCGCATGCCAGCCCGTTAGCGTTCGCTGCTATGTCAACGAGCAACGCTTTCGTTACCGACCATGCATTGGCCTCACGCCTCGAGCGCGCAGAAGGACGCGCGAACGTCGCGTCGGTCGAATCGCGCGCTGCGATCGACCCGAGCGTTGGCGCAACATGGATCGAGGTGGACGGGACACTCGCGATGTTCG
Organism: bacterium; assembly: GCA_039934235.1. Classification (GTDB taxonomy): domain Bacteria; phylum Gemmatimonadota; class Gemmatimonadetes; order Gemmatimonadales; family Gemmatimonadaceae; genus AG11. Next base: position 2,137 of record JBDTMO010000005.1, read on the forward strand.
ACGGGGCTGGATCGCCGCTCACCCAAACGTTCGGACTCGGAATGTCCGCTGCACCATCAACGGCGGCGCTCGACGAACTCGAGTCATTCTTCGCATCGCGCGGCGTCGACACGATGCACGAGACCTGTCCGCTCGGTGATCCCAAGCTGCTGCAAATACTTCCCGACCGCGGCTATCGGCCGATCGAGCAATCGACTGTTCTTTACCAGCCGCTTAGCATGACGACGCATGCCGTGCCCGAGGCGAACACGCAGCTCCGCGTCCGTCGCACGACTGCAGGCGAGTCTCAGTTCTGGGCAACCATTTGCTCGCAAGGTTGGGGAGACACACCAGAGCTCGCGCAATTCATGCTCGATTTCGGCCGCATCTACGCCGCCGCCGAAGGAATGATTTGCTTCGTCGCCGAATGGGAGGGTGAACCTGCGGCGGCCGCGGCGCTGTCGGTTCAGAACGGGATTGCAGTCCTCGCTGGCGCGAGCACGATTCCAGCATTTCGGCGCCGCGGTGCCCAGACGGCGTTGCTGCACGCGCGTCTCGCCCACGGCGCCCAAGTTGGCTGCGACGTCGCGATGATGACGGCAGCTCCTGGCAGCGGATCGCAACGCAACGCCGAGCGTCGCGGGCTTCGCATTGCGTATACGCGGACGAAATGGGCGTTGAAACATGCGGGCACCATGTGAGCGAAAAACGCGCGAGGGCCGCTGGCAACAGCGATCCCTCGCGCGTGACAGACTTCGTCCATCATCGCGCTGCGACAAACTGCATCGCGAGGCGTGACTCGTTCGCTACGGCGTAACGATTCCCGTCATGCGAACCACCTCGAAGTCGCTCCCGTGCAGCGCCTTCAACGTGTTGATCTCCGTGTCGTTCCAGCGCGAGTCTGCCGCTCCGGAGATGTACCAATTGCTTCCGTTGTCGGCGACCAGCATGCCGTATTTCTTGAGCGCGCGGAGAATGACTTGCGCGCTGGGCGGGAAGCCGGAGATGTTCACGCCTGCCTTGAGCCGCACCCGCATGCCCATCGGCGGCCTTAGCGACGACGTGTCGCTGCTGGCCCAGTGTCTCGCCGGCAACACATAGGCCTTTCGCGTACGCGACACGGTAAAGCGAAGTGCGTGCGCAATGTTGCCCGCGCTCACTTCGTCGAAGCGCACCAGGCCCGGCAAAATCGGAAGACCAGCGGCGTCGGCCGATGTCCAACCGGCCGGCCGAAGCGCGTTGGACGACAGATCGAAAATCGCGCCGGAGCCTGCGTGCCAACTGCCATCGGTGAGCCGCTGCGCAGCATACAACTCGTAGAGTTTCCAGTTGTCTCGGTCGACCATCAGTATGTGCGCATCGCCACCGGCTTCGATGGGCGGATTGGGCGGAATGGGATACGGGCCAGGATCGCTCTCATCGGCATAGTCAAACGACACGTTCACACGCGCCTGCGTACCGCTCACGACCACATACGGAATCCCAAATGGCGCGCCGTTGAGGCTGGCGCCGAAGTCCGGATGGAACGCAGTGGTCGCACCGATGTTGTTGATGATGGCGGCGGAATTCGGATCGACCGCTGCGGTGTCGATCGGCGTGTTCCACGGATTGTTGGCCGGAAAGACCATGCGCGACAGCGCAGCATTGAGGCCGAGCGCACCGGTGTCTGGCGGCGTGGTTGTGCCAACCGCGACCGGCACGCTGCTGGTGACGATGTTGTTCGTTGTGCCAGCGGTCACGGCCACTGACGTGTTCCCTGCACTCACGCCCCATACCAGACCTGTGCTCGTAACAGTAGAGACTGCCGGATTGGCGCTTTGATACGAGACGGGACGGCCCGTTATGACGGTACCGTCGGACGCCTTGAGCGTGACCGTGAGCGACAAACTCGCACCGGCAGCGACGCTCACGGGACTGGGACTCACGGTGATCGATGCGATGCGCTTGGTAACAGCGAACGTCCAGTGCTCCGTGCCAGTGGAGTTCGATGCGATGATGGTTGCGGTGCCGTCGCCTGCAGCCACGGCTAATCCCTTGCTGTTTACGCGCATCACCGCAGTACTCGATGACGACCACGTGATCGTGCGGTTGCGTTTGACGGACAGCTTCGACGCAAGCTGGATGGAATCCCCCACGAACACCGAACTGCTGCTGCCTTGGGGCGGACTGGGCAGGATGAGGTAGGCTGGGCCGGTGCGCAGACTGTCGGCAACCGGCGACGGCGCAATGGGCAGGTCGCCCTGGCACGCAGCCAGGCCGACGACGAGCACGACGGCAACTCGTCGCGTGAATGAGTACATGGGATCTCCTGCGCCCGAGGGCGTTCGGTGGCCTGGCTGGCATGACCAGGACAATGCACCTGGCGTTAGCTCCACGGCTTTGCGTCGCCGGCTTTCGCCGGGTTTGCCATTGTCGTGGTTCCTGGAGCCGAGATCGCGGAACCAGTGCACGGATTCCGTTGGCCGACTCATCGCTAAGGGCGAACCACACGAGTGTTGAACGGAACTATCCTAATCGCGGCCGGCACTATGCGTCTGTGACCTTGGTCGCATCGCGAAGGAATACGAGAGCTGGCGCGCGTTAGCTCGCCGCGACCGGTGCAGTCAAATAGCCGTAACGTGCGTGATTCTGGTGACGCTCCCGAGTCGTCGCGACGCTAGCCTCGGCCATGACCGCTTGCCCATTCAATTCGGAGCCGAGCAGATTATGTCCATGCCTGCGCGTGCTGTCGTTCCGCGATATAGCGAGAAAGAGTTCTATGCGGCACGCGACGCGGCGCCGGCTGGAGAACGCTGGGAGCTTGTCGACGGCGAGGCACTTGTGACGCCGGCTCCGCACTGGAGCCATCAAGGCATCGTCGTGCGGCTCCTCGAGCATCTCGCACCATGGGTCCGCGCGCACTCGCTGGGCAAGCTGCTGACCGCACCACTCGACGTCCGGTTCGAGCCAGGACTCATCATGCAGCCTGACATCGTCATCGTGCCGGAGGGACACCTTCGCACGATGCATGATACCGTGACGAAGCTCCTCCTTGCAGTTGAAACGCTCTCACCATCGTCTGCGCGATTCGATCGAGTCGTCAAGCGGCCGCGCTATCAACGACATCGCGTTTCGGAATACTGGATCGTCGACGGTGAATCGCGGCTCTTCGAGCGGTGGCAGCCCGATGATGATCGCCCAGCCATTGTCACCGATAATCTGATATGGAAGCCGCAGGGCGCATCCGAGCCATTCCTGCTCGATGTCGCGTCGTTCTTCAGCGAGGTTCTTCCGTCGGACGAGTGAGCAACGACACTCTAGGTGGGCACTCGCGTCCGAAAGGAGCACAGCTCGATGTCGAGCCGCAGCAGCGCCTCGGACACGCGCGGATCACACAGCGCCTGCACTTCGTCTGAGCGTTCCGACGCGTAGACGTTCGCGAGTCCGTCGCCGACCCCGGGATGACAGCCCAGCTCCGTGGTGCCGGGTTCAAGCTGCTCGAGCAACGTAAGAAGGTTCTGGACGGTAATCCCCTCTGGGTACGGCTCGCCTTCTGTCGTCTGCCCGTAGAACGAGCCCACATAACGCGCCTCGCTGAAGTGGCGGAGCGGCACCTCGAGCGCGTTCGACCAACGCAGCGCGGCGGCGCGCGCTGGCTCTTCACGGTGCAGATGCTGATGTGAGTCGATATGCGTCGGATTATCACCGACGATCGCGCGGAAGGTGGCCACCTGCCGATCAATCTCGGCGTGCACGGCATCAGCGTCGTCGAGCGGTACCACCTCGTATGTGGTGGTCCAGCGTCCGGCGTGATAGTGCCACTCGGCGAGGTCTAGATGGAGGCCAAGGCTGAACCACTCGCGCCCGCGCGCCCACTCCGCCGCCGCGCTTGCCGCCGCTCCGCGGACCATCAGGCTCGCGCTTCTCACCACACCGCGATTCGCCGCCTCGATGATTCCCGCATTGACGCCGTCGCTTAGACCGAAGTCGTCCGCGTTCACGATCACGCGCCGTGTCGCGCGCAACGTCAGCCGCCCGCCATCATCGGCAACCTGGAAGCGAGGTGGTGTGGCTCGGCCTGCATCACGTCGTCGAGCAAACGCGCGGCGACGCGGGTCGCGTCGAAGAACTCCTCAGCGATCGCGCGCGCGGCGGCACAGTGCCGCGGATAGTCGCTGTTGATCGCGTCTACCGCGGCCAGCGCCTCGTCCACCGTGTTCACCGCGAACAACCCTTCGCCCGTGGGGAGCACCACGTCGAAGCGCGTGTCCTGCGTGATCACCGGCTTTCCCATCGCGAGGTAGCACGCCTCGCGGTCGCTGAACCACCCGCTGCGCAGCCGGACGTTCTGGTCCTTGGCGACGGTGAACGCACCGCGCGACCGGCGAAAGTAGTCGCGGTATGCGCCGAAGATGTCGAGGGTGAAGGGATGGGCTGGCGTCAGCTGCCAACCGTGGCGCTCGAGACGCTCACGGTCGACCGGGTCGGCGTGCGTCGCAATCTCGAATTGCTGCGAGGTCCGCTGCGCCAGGGTAAGAAACTTTTCCCATTCGTGATGCTTGCTCCACCGATACCATTCGCCGTTGAAGCACACATCGTTGCCCGACTGCCGGTAGTTGCCGATTGTGGTGAAGTGAGTTGCCGCAGGGTCGTAGGCGACGCTCCACCACTCGAGATCAGTTGCTTGACGCGTCTTTACGTACGTGAGGCCGTTGAGCGGAACGCCGCAGTCGGGGGCGCCGTAATTCTCGCCGTACGTCGCAATCACGTGATGATCCGCGAATGCGAGACGCGTGAACTCGTCGCCCATCGAGAGGCGCAGCTCGGCCGTGACGGCGTCTGTCTCCACATACACGCGGCGAGGCGCAGCGAGATGCTCGTCACGCAGTGCGACGGCGCCGGCAATGTTGAGGAGCAGGTCGCACGACCGGTACAGCTCTGCGATCTGGCTTGCTTCCAGGCCCCACGGCGATCCGGGCTCACCGTGCAGGCGATACGCCCATCGGTTGGCCAGGCCGATGCGCTCCATGTTGCGCTGGATGTGCGTGGCCGCATACTGCCCATCGTTCGTGATGCTGTTCTTTACCGGGTCGTAAGGCCAGACGGAATCATCTTCGACGTACCACACCTCGTGCCCGAGCTTTGCGAGACCGAGCATCCAGTTGAGGTAGGCCCACGTCTGCCCGCCGTATGGACATCGCCCCATCATCCCGAGTACGACGATGCGCAGGCGGTCACGCATCGGACAACCCCGTCGACCAGCCGGCGGGCACGGCGAGTGAGTCATCGTCAGCGACGTCCTCCTTAATGGCCATCTGCTGGCCGTAAAGCGACGCGTAAAGTCCGCACTGTGTGAGGAGCTCCTCGTGCGTCCCGCTCTCGACCAACGCACCGCGATCCATGACGACAATGCGGTCCGCATTGCGAATCGTCGACAGGCGGTGAGCGATCACGAAAGTCGTTCGTCCCTGCATAAGGCGGTTGAGCGCGTCGAGGAGGGTGGATTCCGTGCGTGCATCCAGCGCCGATGTTGGCTCATCAAGAATCAGGATCGGCGCATTCTTCAGGAACGCTCGCGCGAGCGCGAGCCGCTGCTTCTCCCCGCCGGACACTGTCGCGCCGCGCTGACCGAGGACCGTGTCGTAACCGTCAGGGAGCCGGCGAATGAACTCGTCGGCGTTGGCCGCGGTCGCTGCGGCAATCACTTCATCGCGCGTCGCATTAGGCCGCCCATACGCGATGTTCTCGGCGATCGAGAACGGAAAGAGGAACGTGTCCTGCAGCACGATCGCGACCTGACGGCGGAGCGAACGCACAGGGATCATGCGCGCGTCGATGCCATCGAGCACCACTCGGCCGGACCACGGGTCAAAGAAGCGCACCAGCAGGCTGGCGAGCGTGCTCTTACCCGCGCCGCTTGGTCCGACGATCGCGATCACCTCCCCCGGACGCGCCTCAAAAGCAATGTCGCGCACGGCCGGAGCGCCCGCCTCGTAGCCAAACGTCACGCCATCGAACCGCACGCCGCCCAACAGTTTCGTGTCGCTCGCGTTGTGAGCGTCGGCGACGTCGGGGTTTGTGTCGAGGATCTCCATCACACGATCGGCGCTCGCGGCTGCCCCCTGCAGCGTCGACGCCGTATGCGTAATGAGGTTGAGCGGCTCGTAGAGTGAGGCGAGATAGGTGAGGAAGACGAGCAGGGTGCCAATCGTGACCGTGCCGTCGAGCACCGCGCGTCCGCCCAGCCACATGAGCCCCGCTGTGCCCACCGCCGTTACCAGTCCGACGCACAACTTGAATCCCATCTCGGCGTCGGTCGCCCGGAGGTACGCCGCAACCGTGCGATCGGCGAGCCGCTGAAAACGCGCGCCCTCCACCTCTTCGCGCGTAAACGCCTGCACGGCGGGAATCGCCGTCAGCGTTTGCTCCAGTACCGCCATCATCTCCCCTTCAAGGTCGCGCCGCTCGCGATTGCGTTTGTACATGGGCTGGCTGAACACCCAGATGCTGAGCACAATCAGCGGCGCTACGCCGAGCGCGAGCAGCGTCATCCGCGCGTCGAGACGCCACATCACCAGGAGCATCGCAGCGAGCGTGAGTGTCGATTGGAGCAGCGGCAACGCCGCGCCGGTCACGAATTCCTGCACGCAGTGCACGTCGCCGGCAACGCGAGCAATCGTGTCACCCACAGGCCGTCGGCTGTGAAAGAGCACCGAGAGACGCTGGAGGTGCATGAAGAGATCACCGCTCAGCTGATACGTCATCCGCTGCGCAACGGCGACGGCGACCCGCATGCTCACGAGCGCCATGATCGCCTGGAGGAGGAAAACGACCACCGTGCTCCCACACACCCATGCGAGCAGCCCCGACGTGCTATTTGCGCCAGGGAGCCGCGCTACGACGCCTCCAATCGCGTGCGGCATCTCTCGGTGCGAGAGCACCTGATCGACCAGCAGCTTGGTGGGCCACGGGCGCAGCACCTCCAGCCCAATCACCACGAGCATCGTCGCCAGCACAACAGTCAGCCCGCGCCACTGCGGGCGAACGTATTTCAACAACCCTGATGGCATGGTGAACGCGGCACTCATGTCGTCTCCGAAAGCGTCGGCTCCACGATTGGCTGCGGCTCCTGGAGTGCAGGCGTGCCGACGCCCGTCGAGCTGAGTGTTCGCGCGAACGCTGCGAGCGCCGCCTCGCATTCGTTGAACGCGGAGAGGACGAGCAGCACGCCCGTTAGCAGGACGACTCCGCAGAGCGCCCACACACCCGCTGCGGCCGTCGCCACGAGGGACAATACCACCATTGCCACCACCATCACGGCGAATCGCGTGGCGCGTGCCCAGAGCCGAATGCGCACGAGCTGACGACCGGCCCCGTGCTCCTCCAAGCCGAGCAGCGCGCGCACCGCGGTGAACACGCCACTCTGCGCCTCGAGATCCCAGCTGTCGAAGTCACCGCCGCGACGCGTCGCGGTGCACGTGGCTTCCAGGTTCTCCTCGACGATCGACAGCCACGCCGAGGGATCGCGCCAGCGCTCGCTCCACAGTTCGCAAACGCGCGACCGCGGCAACGTGAGCGCGGGACGTGTGGTGCGGCGCCACGCGTGAAGCCCGCCGCTCAACCTGCCCCACAGCCGAGCCACCGGCTGCACCGCATGCATGGCGCCGGTCAGCGCACGCAGGGTGAAGCGTTCGCGCCTGGGCCGAGGGTCAGTGCTCCCGAACATTCCGCGGACGGTGTGCGCCGCGAAACCCAGCGGGATCACCACCGCCGCCGCGAAGAGCGGGATTGCGAAGCGGAGCCCCGCCCACTCCATGCTGGCGAGCGAGAGGGCACCGAGAAACGCAGTCAGCAAGTGCCACTCGGGCATCATTGGCGCGTGATGCAGAAGCGTGGGCCCGGGTTGATAGACCGACTGGAAGGGCGCGAATCCGCCGCTGCCATGGTAGATGCGCGACCGCTGGAACGGGAGAAGCGGAGTGACCCCTCGGGCGTACAGGCGACCCTCCCAGCGAAGGTGGCCGAGCGTGTTGTATTTCTCAGGCCACTTTCGCTCGAGCATTGCCTCGGCCTCACCGTAGCCCGTTTGCTGACGCCAGTAGCGTGAGAACGCGTTGCGCCGATGATGCCACACGACCGCGGCCGGGTTGAAACCCAGTCTCCAGCCGCGCGCCTGGAGGCGCCAACACACATCAACGTCGTCGCCGGCAGTGCGAAACTGCGGATCGAATCCGCCGATCGCCTCGAGCCTGTCCTTGCGGAACGCAGCGTTGCAGCCGGGGATATGCTCCGCGATTTCGTCCGACACGAGCACGTGCGACGGCCCACCGGGCGCGTGCGCAACGCACTCGGCGATGCGTCCGTCACCCGGCGGCGCGATGTTCGGACCGCCGACGCCGGCACAGTTGGTTGTGCGAAACGTGTGCGCGAGGTATCTGAGCCAATCGCGGTCCGGATAGGCGTCGTCATCGAGGTAGGCGATGATTTCGCCGGTTGCGGCGTGCATGCCGGCGTTGCGCGCGGAGCTGAGCCCGCGATTCGGCGTACGAATCACCCGCGCGCCGAACGAATCGGCGATGGCCGCACTCAAGTCGGTGGATCCATCGTCCACGACGATAAGTTCGAAGTCTGGATAGTCGATCCGGCGCACGTGCGTCAGGCACTCGGTGAGCGTCCGCGCGCCGTTATAGGTGCAAACGACGATCGAGATACGCGGCCAGTCCCCACCCATCGGGAACGGCACCGTGGCAAAGGCCTGCTTCACTGCCGTCAGCGCCGCCTTCGGCTCGCGGCAGCGACCAAGAAGGCCAAAGTCCCAGTCATCGACGTCGTGGCCGCCGCGATGCCACTCGTCCGTAAACGAGAAGATGATCGTGCCTGCGCATCCCTTCTCGAATGCCGTTCGCACCTGCCAGTCAAGCACCTCCGCCTGCCTTGCTTCGCCGTTACGGCGGCTATCGAGTCCGACCTCCGCCATCAGGAGCGGCCGTTCTCCAGCCAGGTTCTGCAGCCGCGCGATGTAGGCGCGCAGCGAATGGCGGGACTCGAGGTAGACGTTGTAGGCGAGAAAGTCGAGGAACGGGAGGTCGAGATACTCGGTGCTCGGAAAGTTCACGTACGTACACAGCGCCTCGGGATCCTCGTCCTTGACCGCCCGATAGAGTCGCTCGAGAAATCGCTCGACGCGCCGCGCGCCGTGCCACCGCACGATCGACGACGGGATCTCGTTGCCGATGGCAAAACAGAGGAGCGCTGGATGACCGGCCACCGAGCGAACCTCAGACCGCACGCGCTGCTCGATGGCGTCGGCGCGTCCTGGTCGATCGAGAAACGCGATGTGCTGCTCCCACGGCAGGCCAACCATGACGAGCATTCCGCGCTCGTGCGCCAGGTCGAGGAGCCATCGCGGCGGCACGGTGTACGTCCGCAGGGTGTTCATCCCGTTCGCGCACATCTCACCGAAGTCGCGGGCGACTGTGTTGGCGTGCGGATAGGGACAGTCGTGTTCGTCCGGAGCGAAGGTGCCGTAGGTCACTCCCCTCACGTACAGCTTTTCGTCGCCTCGAAAAAAGAACTTGCCGCTTACTCGCGGGCGAGCGCGTTCCCACGGGGCCTCACCACCGTTCTCGAGGAGCTCGGGCTGGGGCGGCGAAGCATCGATTCGTCGGCGGCGGCGGTAGGTCGCGACGGCGCCGCTCAGCACGACGGGTGTTGTTGGACTTTGTGGCATGCCGTGGAAACATGAGGTGGCACCAGCTCTGAAGGTCGCTGGGTCCAAGACGTGGGAGCTATTGGAAACGCGTGAGAGCCAATAGCGCCTGGAAGGAGTTGCTCACGCCGGCAAACGTGGGCGATCTCCCGACCCCATTTTACTGGGGTGCGAATTGACGCGGGGTGAGTATATCGCTACTGCTGTGGCGGCGCTTCCAGCGAGGTCGCGGCCGACTTCCATGACGCAGCGCGGGCGAAGTGATGCTGCCTATCGCGTTGGAAGCGCATTCAGGAACGGCGCTATCGTCGGTCGTGATCGCGAGCGTGTGGCCGTCATCGTGCGGTCGATCACTTGTCATGGAAGCCTCCCATCGTCGGGGGGAATCAAGCTCGACTATTCTGTCCAAAAGCACGCGCACTTGCAAGGGGATTTCACGCAGCAAATCGAACGGCTGGTCTTCTCCGCGCCCTCCGCCTCTCCGCGTCCCTCTGCGGTTCAAACATCGGGATGCCGGCCCAAACACCTTACTTACTCAGCCGCAAACCGATAAATCGTCCGCGACTGGTACTCCGTCCCAGGCCGCAATATCGTGCTCGGAAAGCGCGGCTCATTCGGCGAGTTCGGAAAGTGCTGCGTCTCGAGGGCGAGCGCGCTGTTCGGACCGTAGTGCCATCCGTCCTTTCCATTCAGCCCGCGTCCGATCTGGCTCCCCGAGTAGAGTTGCAGGCCCGGCTCTGTCGTCGCAATCTCCAGCGACCGTCCTGACTTCGGCTCGTACAGGCGCGCCACCGAGCGGACCGCTCCTGGCACAGCGTTATCGAGCACAAAGCTGTGATCGTACCCATCGAATGGGTGCTCGCCGTCCGCGTCGACATCGGCGCGAATGGCGCGCGGCACGCGAAAATCAAAGTGCGTCCCCCGCACGGGGCGAATCTCGCCCGTGGGAATGATTGCCGCGTCGACAGGCAGGTAGCTCGACGCATGCACGGTGAACTCGTGATCGAGGATGTCGCCCGACGCATGTCCCGCAAGATTGAAATACGAGTGCTGCGTCAGGTTCACCGGCGTCGCGGCGTCGGTCGTCGCCCAGTACGTGAAATGCAGCTCATTGTCATCGGTGAGCGTGTACGTCACACGCACGTCGAGCGTGCCGGGAAATCCCTGATCGCCGGAAGGGCTCGTGTGCGACAACACCGCGCCCACCGCGCCCTCAGCGGTAAACGGCTCGACCATCCAGAGCGCGCGGTTGAATCCCACTCGTCCGCCGTGCAGATGATTCTCGCCGTCGTTCGTGCTGAGCTGATACGTCGCGCCGTCGAGCGCGAAGCGTCCGCGCGCGATGCGATTGGCGTAGCGGCCCACGATCGCGCCAAAGTAGCGCGTGTCACTGAGATAGTCCTCGAGCGTGTCGTAGCCCGGCACGACGTCGGCCAGCACGCCATGACGATCGGGCACTTTCACGCAGCGGATGATGCCGCCGAGGTTGAGGAATGACACCTCCATGCCAACGGCATTGGTCATGGTGTGCATCTCCACGGCCTGGCCACCTGGCAGTGCGCCAAACGGCGTCATTCGCGCGATGCTACCAGCGGTCATGAATCGCGGCGCGAATGTGGCGATCGTAAATATCCTGCACGTGCAGCATGGCGTCCCCGGACAACGGCAACAGGTCGGCCGCGTGCACGTTGTCGTCGACCTGTAAAACGCTTTTTGCTCCAGGAATCGCCGCCGTTACCTCGGGGTGCATCAGGATCCAGCGCAGCGCGAATTGCGCCATCGACGCGCCGGGCGGCACGAGAGCACGCAACTCGTCCACCGCGGCGAGACCAGCCGCATACGGCACGCCGCTGAACGTCTCGCCTTGATCGAACGCCTCGCCATGGCGATTGAACGTCCGATGATCCGTTGCCGGAAAGTGCGATTGTGCAGTGAGCTTGCCGGTGAGCAGTCCGCTCGCGAGTGGCACGCGCGCGAGAATGCCGACCTTGCGCGCCGCGGCAGCAGCGAGAAATCGATCCGCCGGCTTGAGGCGAAACATGTTGAAGATGATTTGCACCGACTGCACGCCGTCGTATTCGATGGCACGAAGCGCGTCGTCCACCAGCTCGACGCTCACGCCATAGAAGCGCAGCTTTCCCGCCGCCACCAGGTCGTCGAGAATGCCGAACACCTCCGGCATCTCGTACACGGCCGATGGCGGGCAGTGCAGCTGCAGCAGATCGATGGCCTCGACGCCGAGGTTCGTCAGGCTCCGCTCGACGAACGACGCCAGGTTTGTTCGGCCGTATCCCGCCGCGGTTTGCGTGGGAAGCCGCCGGCCTGCCTTGGTCGCGACGATGATTCGTTCGCTCCGCTCGCGCAGCAGTTGGCCAACGAGTCGCTCGGAATGACCGTCACCATAGACGTCGGCGGTATCGATGAAGTTGACGCCGAGGTCGACAGCGCGATGCAATGAACGCATCGACTCTGCGTCGTCCGTGTCACCCCACACGTCACCCCCAATGCCCCACGCACCAAAGCTGATCGTGGATATGTCCCAGCCAGTTCGGCCGAGTGGTCTGTATTCCATCTCGTTAGCGAGCGGTGTCTGAAGTGTGGGCGGCCGAAGGCACTAGTGCGCTCCTGCTGCCGTTGGTGCGCGATAGGCGTACAGCCCGAACATCGTGCCGACAAAGCCGCCCGCAACGTGTGTGCTCAAGATTCGTCCGTCCGCATCGCCCTGCAAGAGCTTCCATTCGCCTGGCGTTTCGGCGAAGTAAAAGTCATAGGTCGGGCCTCGCGCTTGAATCTTCAGGAAGACGGGCTCCTGGCCGTTCGAGACGAGCGGCGTTGAAGCAATCACGACTCCCGCCTCTCCAGTTCCCGCGCCGGCGTGCTTTTCCAGCTGAACGACGTCCTGGCCATTCACCCGCGCGACGGCGAGAAAATAGTAGTACTGGTCGCTTTGCATGGCGACCATGCCCGCCTTGTCGCCATTCGTGGTTGACCGATAGCGCATCGCCGTCGTCGCATTCCCGTACATGTGCTGCTGCCGTCGCACGACGAGTGACGGTTGCGCGTTACGCCCGAGTCCGAACGGGCGCGCGTGCAGCGTCAGCGATCCCGACTCGATGTCATACCAGCGTTCTCGGGGCGTACGAACGAGCTGCCAGTATGGCGCGAGCGACGATCCGTCGAACTCGTCACGCACTGTAAAGTTGCCACTGGTCGGGATTTGGCTGTCGGGCTGCCTGGGCAAGTTCGGGCGGCGCGCCACGTAAGGAATCGTCGCATTGCCAGCGAGAATCATTGGCCAGTCGTTGGTCCATGTCACCGGCAACAGGAACGTCTCCCGCCCGGTGTTGTACACGTTGTCGGTGTAATCTCGTGTCGCGAGGAACACGGCCCACCATTCGCCGTTCTGCGTCTCGACAAAGTCGGCGTGACCGGCCGTCCCAATCGCATTGGGACGTGTCTTGTCGAGCTGGCGCTGCGTGAGAATCGGGTTGCCGGCGAACGGAATGTACGGACCCCACGCCGACGCGCTCCGAAATACCACCTCCGAATGCTGATCGCTTGTTCCACCCTCCGCGCAGATCAGGTAGTACATCCCATTGCGACGGAAGACGTGCGGCGCCTCGATCCAGATGGGATGCTTCGTGAGATCCACCCCACCATTCACGATGAGCTTGCGGTCCCCGACCATGGACCTGGACGCAATGTCGAACTCCTGCATCCAGATCGCGCGATGCCCTTCATACAACGGCTTCCCGATGGGCGGACCATTGTTCACGACGTACGCCTTGCCATCGTCGTCGAAGAAGAACGATGGATCGATGCCATCGATGCCGCGGAGCCACACCGGATCGGACCACGGGCCGGCCGGATTCGTCGCGGTGACGAAGAAATTGCCGCCACGATCCGCGACCGTCGTGATCATGTAGAACGTGCCGGCGTGATATCGAATTGCCGGCGCGAAGATCCCGCGCGAGATCCCGGCGCTGTCCAGGTTCAGCTGCGACGGGCGATCGAGCACGTGGCCGATCTGCGTCCAGTGCGTGAGATCCTTGCTGTGAAAAATCGGCACGCCCGGGAAATACGCGAAGCTGGACGTGACGAGGTAGTAATCGTCGCCAGCGCGAACCATGCTCGGGTCAGGGTAAAATCCCGCGAGCACTGGGTTGAGATACTGGTCGGCGTTCGCCGTGAGCTTCGTGTAAATCGAATCGTGCCCCTCGTACTGGAACCAGTCGAAGTGCGGATCGTGCGACGCGACTTCAGTGCTCGCGCTGTGGTGCGGACCACATGCGGCGAGGACAAGCAGGGCAAGGGCACGTGATAGCTTCATTTCTTCGCGACTTCCTTCCTGGCGTAAAAACTCTCGGGTGGTCCGAGGTAGCTCGGCTTCAGGCCGCCGGCGTCGAGCACGAGCTTCTGCAAAACGATGCCCGGGTCAACCATCCAGAACTTCAGCACGTGCTCGCCTGGATGCGCCACCTGATGCTTCGAACTCACGATGTTGATGTTGTCACCGACCATTTGCTCCCACGTCTTGAGGCTGCTGTCCGCGGTGGCATTGATGATCTGTGGCGTCTTGTCATCGAGCGACACTGCGTAGCGCACGCCATGCGGCGCGCCGCTGAAGTTGAGCGTCGGTGAGAGATACGCGCGCACATTCACGGCACCGCTATCGAAGAGCACCATTCGATACTCGAGATGTGGCGCGTCACCCGCGGGCGTCTGCGACTTCGCGTCGACAGGCGAGGGCGTCATGCCGGACAACGTGCGACCGAGATCGGGAACGCGAAGCCACTGAATCGCCCCCTGCCCAACCGACCGTGAAAAGTGCTCGGCTTCCATCGACACCACGCCGTTGCTTTCGACAAAGCCATTCACCGCGTCTACCCTGGGTGAAGCAGGGTTTCTCACAATCGCCTGCACGACAACCTTCCTGGCGTCGGGGCCCGTAATGGTCACGGGCACCTTGCTCATTCCAATCGGCGCGCGGCTCCAATCGACACGCACGCTGATGCGTTGCTCCTTCTCGACGTGCCCAGCGCCGGCGGACACCACGACCCACGGTTCTCCCGTCTGCACCGTGAAGTCGAATGGCGCCAAGCCCTTGTTGTAGACATCGACGTACGACACCTGCTGCCGATATGCGTCGAACTCGGGGAACGCAGGCTCGCTGAAACGGCGTCCACCAGCGGGTGGTGGTCCGCCCTGCCCCGGAGGGCCGAACACCGGTTGGCCCTCGTATGCCACACCCATTTCTGCCGCAGCCGGCACCTGAATGACGTCCACGCGTGGCATCATGTTGCGCGGCGGCTCCTGCCAGTACGTGTACCCGATGTGCGTCTGGTCCATCATGTGCGACCACTTTCCGCCAGCAAGCTCCGTGTTGTAGACGCGCGATATTTCTGCGTCGTGCTCGAACAGCGCGCGTGCTCGCTGTGCGAGATCGTTTGTGGACGCACGACCCTGCTGCGCGTACAGCCTGTTCTGCGCGACAGTGACGTACATCGCATTCAAGTTCGCCATCGCCAGCACGGGATGCAGCACGAGCTCATAGAACGCGTCGCGAGACTGTGCCGGCATCTCCCTGGACAACTGCTCGGCGCGCTGCACCAAGGCTTCGTACTCACCCACCACCGTCTCGGCCTCGCGATAGTTCGCGAGACTGTACGTCTCCGGTGTGAGGAGCTCGGGTTTCCGGCGCGCGGCGTACTTGAGTGTTCGCGTCACGACATCAGCAATCTCGCCCGCATGCTCGCCACCGAACTGCTGTTCAGCCCACAGTCGCGTGTAATCGGGCAAACGTTCCGCCGGCCACCTGGACGGATTCCACGCATAGTCGAGGAAGAACTGGATGGGAAATTCCATCGGCTTGAGGTCGCCGACGTTCACGATCCAGATACGATTCGCGCCGTACTCGTTCGCGAGATGCATCTGCTCCCACACGCGCGCGATGGGATTCGTATTCAACCACTTATAATTGCGCGGCCCGCCGACGTAGTCGAAATGGTAATACACACCAAAGCCGCCCGAGTGGTTTCTGTCCTGTGCAGCGGGCAAGCGGCGAATGTCGCCCCAGTTGTCATCCGAGAACAGCAGCGTCACGTCGTCCGGAACGCGCATGCCCTTGTCGTAGTAGTCCTGCACTTCCTTGTACAGCGCCCACAGTGTCGGTGTCTTCGACGGATCCTTGCCTGTGACGTCGCCGAGGATCTTCCGCTGGTCTGCGACGATCTTTTCGAGGAGCGCGATGTTGCTTTCGCCATTGGTCGTCATGGGACGATCGCCATCGCCACGCATACCGAGCGTCACGATGTTCTCGCGAGACCCCATGCGCTCGATGCCCTGGCGCCAGAAGCTGCGCAGCGTCGTGTCATTGACGCCGTAGTCCCACGCGCCCTTGCCGTAGCGCCGCCATTCCTGCTGCGCGCGGGTCATCGGCTCGTGGTGCGACGTCCCCATGACGATGCCATACTCGTCGGCCAACCGCGCGTTGAGCGAGTCGTCATCGGCGAACGCATTTCCCCACATCGCAGGCCACAGATAGTTGCCCTTCATGCGGAGTATGAGTTCAAACATCTTCGTGTACATCTCGTGATTCACGCCACCGAACTTCTCACGCGTCCATCCGGAGAAGGCCGGTGCCTCATCATTGATGAAGATCCCGCGGTACTTCACGGCAGGCTCGCCTTGCGTGTACCGGCTTACAGGAATGAACACATCCGCCCTGTGCCGAGTGGGCACGTCCGCCCAGTAGTGCCAGGGCGACACGCCAATGCGCGCCGAGACATCATACACGCCGTAAATCGTGCCTCGCTTGTCGCTGCCGGCAATCACAAGTGCCTGCTCCACGCCCGGCAGAGGGTTCGCTACGACCTGGCGTACGTAGCTCTCCCATTTTCCTTTCACGCCGGTGACGTCGAGCTTGCCGCCCTGCACAAGACGATCAATGATGGGGCTCTTGCCGATTGTGCCCACGATGACGATTTGCCGCTCGCCCGGCGGCGCATCCATCACGACAGCGGGCTCCTTGCCTGTTACGCGGCCCACGTCGACGCGCAAGTCATTCACGACTCGAATGACTCCCGTGTAATCCTGACTGCTTACCAGGAGCGACGTCGACCTTCCTCCGGACGCAAGCGCAAAACCATCCGTAGCAACCGGAGCGTTCTCCGCCACGATAGCCGTACTGAGCTCGGCAGCCACTGGGGCATGAGGGTCATCCTTGCCGATCGTCGAAATGAGTATCACACCGCCGCCGTGACCGACTCCCCATCGCGCCGTTGCCGTCGTGCCGTCGAAGTGTTCGATCGTGCGAAGCGCCGTGAGCTCGATGGCACGCAGTGTTTCCACGCCGCCCAGCTTCACGTTGTCGAGATACACGATCACGATGCTCGGCGATTGGAAGCTGTCGGGGCCGCGTGTCTGTAGCCAATTGCTGCGCAGCGCCTCGATGGCGTCGTACGCCGTGTTGAAGTGCTGCTCCCGCAAGTCAGTGCCTGAGAGAACGTTCCGATTCGGGCTTGGCGCCTTTGCATTGGATTCCGCCGTTCGGTTCGACGCACAAGCGCTGAGCGCGACGACCAACAGCAGGAACCGAGTCGTGCGGATTGTGTGACGCATGTGTCTCACCGCGGTATGGCGTTCCGGCATTCGTGTCGACGGCGTGTGGCTCGTAGCTCGGGATCCACCTGCGCCGTCATCGACGCGCGTCGGACCGCCGAGCTAACGCGACCACCGCTTCGTAGGCCGGTTTGGGCTTGCCATTGCGATCCAGCAGCAACGGATAGTTGGTGCGTCCTGGCACGGGCCATCCGTTGAGCCACGAGTCGCGATCGGTTACGCCCCAGAAGGTGACGCGATCGATGATGTCGCGATGCGCGAGATACACCGCGAACAGTTCCGCATATCGCTTGGCCAGCACTTGCTGCACGGAGTCCGGCAAGCCGCCCGCGAAGGGATTCAGGCGCGCCTGCGCCTGGGCGCGGAGTGCAACGTCGGCGGTGTTGTTCTGCGTCGCGCGCGGCAACACATCGATGTCGAGCTCGGTGACGTTGGCGTGAACGCCCGCGGCATGGAACGCCGTGAACATCGAGTCGACGAGCGCTGCTGAGGGCCAGTCCAGCTTGTGATGATCCTGTGATCCGATCGCGGTCACCGGGATGCCTGCGCCCTTGATCCGCCTTACGAGCGCAATGGCGCCGTCACGCTTCGCCGGCGTCGCGAGATTGTAGTCGTTGTAATACAGTTCGGCGCTCGGATCGACTTCGTGGGCGTATTGAAATGCCTTGATCACGAAGTCGTCACCGATGATGCGGAACCACGCCGACTGGCGCATGGTGCCGTCTTCGTTGAGCGCCTCGTTTACGACGTCCCATCCGTTGATGCGGCCCTTATAGCGTCCAACCACGTTCTGGATGTGGTCGTGCAGTCGCGCAAGCAACGCGTCGCGTGTCAGCGGCTTTCCGGTCGAGTCTTCGAACACCCAGCGCGGCGTCTGGCTGTGCCACGTGAGCGTGTGTCCGATGATGAACATCTTGTGACGCTCGCCGAACGCGACATACGCGTCAGACGGTCCAAAGTTGTAAACGCCAGGACTGGGATGCACGGCCTCCCACTTCAGCACGTTCTCCGGCGTCGTTGTATTGAACTGCGCGCTGATGAGGCCGAC
Organism: bacterium; assembly: GCA_039934235.1. Classification (GTDB taxonomy): domain Bacteria; phylum Gemmatimonadota; class Gemmatimonadetes; order Gemmatimonadales; family Gemmatimonadaceae; genus AG11. Next base: position 20,472 of record JBDTMO010000005.1, read on the forward strand.
GGCCGCGGTGTCGGTCTCATTGAACTGGCGCGGTGAGAGCGCCGCCCCAACCCGAAAGTCATTCTTGAAGACGTCCTTCAGCGCATTCGAGCCTGATGCTGGATCGCCATGTGTCTGGGAGGCGCACGCTGTAAGCAGTGCCAACGCCGAAAAGGCAACGAGCCGGATGCGCGGTATTGTCATGGTATGACCGGTAGTGGCGTTGCGGCGAGGTTGCTGCGCCGCTCCGCGAGTTCATCCTGAATCTGCAGGTTCAGCTTCTTGGTGATCTTGTAGAACATCAGGCACCCCACGACGATGCAGAGGAAGATCGCGGGATAGATGCTGATCGTCATGCGAATGCCGAGGAGCGCGTGCTCCGTCTGCTGCTGATTCGCCTGGTAGCCGTATCCGGATAACAGCCATCCTGCGATCGCGCCGCCAAGACTGAGTCCGGTCTTGAGCGCAAAGAGGATCGTCGCGAAGACGACACCCGTGATGCGCCGGTGTGTCTTCCATTCCGCGTAATCGGCCACGTCGGCAAACATCGACCAGATGAGCGGAATCGTCGGCGCGTAGCAGAGCGCGCGCACCCACTCGAGCACGAACGTCGCACCGATGGCGTTCGCCGGCAGCAGGATGAACGCCGCCATGAAGATTGTGGCGAGCGTAAACCCGACAATGGCAACCGCGCGCTTGCCGTACTTGAACGACAGGTACGTGGACACCGCGACGCCAAACACCGTGACGATCTTGCTCGTGATGTTGAACAGGCTAAAGCCCACCGCCGCCACGTTGCTGCGATCTTCCTTCAGCACCAGGCCAAGGGCGTCGAGCAGTCCATGCCACATGCCTGTTCCCGTCGAGACGACGAGTCCGTGATTCTGGAGAAACGCGTACAGGCTCTCCTTGTCCACGTAGTACTGGAAGTAGTAGAAGGTTGTACCACCCTGCATGGCGACGAACACGAAGTGCGCGAGTGTCAGCACGAACATGGCGACCCACGGCCCATTCGCGAGCAAGCTTCGAAAGTCGTCGCGCGGTGCGGACACCTGCTTTGGATCAGGCGCGATGCGCTCTTTCGTCGTCGCAAAGGTGATGATGAAGCAGATGACGCAGACGACAGCCCACAACCCCATCGTCATCTGCCAACCCTTTGCGTTATCGCCGTGACCGAACTTCGCGACGAGTGGCAGCGTAAAGCCGCCGACGATCAACTGCGCCAACATGGCCGAGACAAAACGATAGGACGAGAGCGATGTGCGCTCGTTCACGTCGCCGGTCATCACACCGCTCATCGCGGAGTACGGCGTGTTGTTCATGGAGTACAGCGTCATCAGCAGGATGTTCGTCAAGCAGGCCCAGACGAGCTTTCCCATCGGCGGGAAGTTCGGCACGGTGTACGCGAGCACCATGACGACACCCCACGGCAAGGCGGTCCACAACACCCACGGCCTGAACTTGCCCCAGCGCGTATTGGTTCGATCGGCAATCACGCCCATCATGGGATCGAAGAACGCGTCCCACAGCCGGCCGACGAGCAACATCGTACCCGCGGCGGCCGCCGTGATGCCGAGTGTGTCGGTGTAGAAATTCAACTGGAACAGGATCATCGTCATGAAGACGAAATTCGCCGCGGCATCTCCGAGGCTGTATCCCGTCTTCTCGAGAATCGAGAGCTTCCCTTTTGTTTCGGGCATGCGTCCTTGGTCGATTGGGGTTACGCGTTAACCCGCAGGGTCACCGTTTGCAAATCCGCATCGCGCGACGAGGTACCAACCATGATCGCGAACTCTCCCGGCTCGACACCGAAGTGCATGGCGATATCGTGGAACGCCAACGAGTCTGTCGCGATCGGCAACTCGACGGTCGTTGTCTCTCCCGCCTTGAGCCGGACCTTCTGAAATGCCTTGAGCTCCTTCACCGGACGCGTCACCGAGCTGACCAGGTCACGGATATAGACCTGCACCACTTCGGTGCCCTCGCGTCCGCCGGTGTTCGTGATCTCCGCAAGCACCGTTGTCGCGCCATCGCGTGCGATACTGGCGCTGGATAATCGCACATGCGCGATGGCGAACGATGTATAGCTCATCCCAAACCCGAAGGGATACAGTGGCGTGACGTCGTCAAGAAGATAGCCGCGACGCGCCGACGGTTTGTGGCTGTAAAACACCGGAATGTGTCCGACCGATCGCGGTATCGAGATCGGAAGCTTGCCTCCGGGATTCGCGTCGCCAAAGAGCACCGCAGCCACAGCGTGTCCCGACTCCTGGCCAAGATACCAGCATTCCAGAATCGCTGGCACCTTTGCGCTGACGTCAGTGATCGACAGCGGGCGGCCGTTGAACAGCAGCGCGATCACGGGCTTTCCTGTGGCTATCATGGCGTCGACCAACTCACCTTGCCGGCCGAGCAGGTCGAGGTTTGCGCGATCGCCAAGGTGTGTGCGCGACCATGCCTCGCGCGACGTCTGCTCGTTGCCGCCGATCGCGAGCACAATGACATCGGCCTGCAACGCGACCGTTACCGCATCGGCAATCATGCGGCGATCTTCGTCGGGATCGCTGGGCACCACCGCGTCCTGCATCCACGAACCGCCGATGGTGATCTTGCAGCCTTCGCTGTAGAGCACCTTGGTGCGCTCACCGAGGCGTGCAGTAATGCCGTCGAGCACCGACACCGTATGCGCCGGAACACCGCTGTAGCCGCCGAGGAGCTCGCGGTTGGCATTCGGCCCGATGACGGCGATCGTCTGTAGGGCGTTCGCGTCGAGTGGAAGGACGCTCCCTTCATTGCGCAGCAACGTGATCGTATCGCGCGCGGCCTCTAGTGCGAGCGCCTGATTCGCCGGCGATCCAACGGTTCGCTCAGCAACATCAGGATCGACATACGGATCGTCGAACAACCCCATCTTGAACTTCCACAGGAGCATTGGCGCGACCAGATCATCGAGCTCCGATTCCGCGAGGACTCCTTCGCGCACGAGCTCGACGAGATGCAGGTACGTATCGGGCTCCGGCAGCTCGCAGTTCACGCCAGCGCGAACGGCGAGCACCGCAGATTCGCGCTTGTCGGCTGCCAAATGATGGCCGTGTGTATCCGGCCGGTCGCCCAATTCCCAAATGGCGTAGTAGTCGGACACTGTAAAGCCGGTGAAGCCCCACTCGGTGCGCAGCACATCGCGCAGCAACCAGCGATTGGCGTGCGACGGCACTCCATCCACTTCGTTGTACGATGGCATGAGGCTCACCGCACCGGCTTCCTGCACTGCGGCCTTGAACGGCGGCAGGAATACCTCGCGTAATTCTCGCATCGACACGTTGGCCGGCGCACAGTTCTGGCCGGCCTCGGGCTGTCCGTGCGCGACGAAGTGCTTGAGCGTCGCCATGACGCGCGTCTTG
>JBDTMO010000006.1:0-23839 GCA_039934235.1 bacterium
TTCGCCAACGCCCTTCTGACCTCTGACGGATCGTTAATTTCGAGAATGGCCTTACTCGGAATGCAGGACGTCAGTATCGCGTTTGGTGGTCCACCAATTCTCGATCGCGCACGATTCGCCATTGAGCGCGGCGAGCGGGTCTGCCTGCTGGGCCGCAACGGCGCCGGCAAGAGCACGATCATGAAGCTCCTCGATGGCACGATGACGCCGACCACCGGCGAGATCATCCGTCAAACCGGTGTCACGGTCACTCGTCTCGAACAGGAAGTACCGGACGATGTCGACGGTAGCACGTTCGACGTCGTTGCAGCGGGGCTTGGCGACGCTGGGTTGCTGCTCGCTCGCTACCACCAGGCCAGCCACGACGTCGGCGTTCACGCCAGCGACGCCGCGTTGCGCGAGCTCGATCGCCTGCACCACGCGCTCGACGTCGCCAGCGCATGGGAGATGCAATCACGCGTCGACACAGTGCTCGAACACCTCGGCCTCGATGCCGATGCCGAGTTCGCGCTCGCATCGGGCGGACGCAAGCGTCAGACGTTGCTCGCGCGCGCGCTCGTTCGCCAACCCGACGTCCTCTTGCTCGACGAGCCAACCAACCATCTCGACGTCGGCGCAGTTGAATGGATGGAACAGTTCCTCATCGATCGCGGCGCGACGCTCGTCTTCGTGACGCATGATCGCGCCTTTCTGCGCCGAGTGGCCACGCGAATCGTGGAGCTGGATCGCGGGCGGCTCGTGGACTGGGGAACGGACTACGACACGTATCTCCAGCGGAAGGAAGCGGCGCTCGACGTCGAAGCGAAGGAATGGGCAGAATTCGACAGAAAGCTGGCCAAGGAAGAAGTGTGGATTCGCACGGGTATTCAGGCGCGTCGTACGCGTAATGAGGGACGCGTGCGTTCACTCGAGGCGTTGCGCGTCGAACGCGGCGCGCGACGCGAGCGCACGGGCACCGTTCGTCTGCAAGCGCAGGAAGGCGAGCGGTCTGGGAAGCTCGTTGTCGAGGCAAAGTCGGTGAATTTCGCGCATGGCGACCGCACCATCGTCCGCGATTTCACGACGACGATTACGCGCGGCGATCGCGTTGGGCTCATCGGTCCCAACGGATCCGGCAAGACAACACTGCTTCGCCTGCTACTCGGTGAGCTCGAACCCGATTCTGGTTCGATTCGCATGGGCACCGGTCTCGAGATCGCATACTTCGATCAGCTGCGCGAACAACTCGATCCCGAGCGGAGTGTGTACGACAGCATCGCGGACGGTGCGGACTGGATCGACGTGCCGGGAGGACGAAAGCACGTCCTCAGTTATCTGCAGGATTTCCTGTTCTCGCCGGATCGCGCGCGAACGCCAGTGCGTGCACTGTCGGGCGGTGAGCGGAACCGCCTGCTGCTCGCTCGGTTGTTCACGCGCTCGTTCAATCTGCTCGTACTCGATGAGCCGACGAATGATCTCGATATCGAGACGCTCGATCTGCTCGAGGAACTGCTGCTCGATTTTTCGGGCACACTGCTCGTCGTCAGCCACGATCGCGCGTTTCTGGACAACGTGGTGACCAGTACGCTCGTGTTCGAAGGCGGCGGGCGGATTGGGGAGTTTGTGGGCGGGTATGCGGATTGGGTGCGTCAGCGGAAGGCCGCCACACCACCTCGAGCCGCGGCTGCGCCAAAACCGATTGCAAATGCGTCGTCAGCTCCCAAGGCGAAGAAGAAGAAGCTGTCGTTCAAGGAGACGACGGAGCTCGCAGCCCTGCCCGACCGTATCGACGCATTGGAGCGGGAACGAGAGAAAACGTACCTGTCGCTTTCGGATCCTGTCCTGCTGCGAGATGGATTGGCGGTTACCAAAACCCAGACGCGCATCGCTCAGCTGGATGCCGAAATTGGGATGCTCACGCTGCGGTGGGAGGCGCTGGAAACTCAAGCAGGCTCGTGAGAATCCGTTTCCGAAATACAAGTCTTTAGTTCAAATGTTTGGCGGCTAAATTTATATGCATCAATACGATGTGAGTCGCCCATGACCCAAATAAATCAGCTAGTTACTCGCGCACGAAGACGTGTCGCGTACCCCGCCTTTGCCGTGGCGATGGGCTTTTGCACGCTCGTGGCTGGACTCGAGCATAGCTCCTACGTCGTGAGCGCAATCGGACTCCAGGGCGCCGCAGCACCGACAAATTTAGGTGGACAGGTTATCGAACCAGCTGTGTTGACGGGTTTTTCCGCCAGCGGCAGCCACGTAGCGAACTTGGCTTTTGGCCAGCTCGACGTCTCCATCAGCCACGCCCGCATTGACCAGTGGGTCGCTCGGCTCACCACATCCCTGCGCGGCGACTTCGCAAACTCGCTCACCCGCATGGACAAGTACGCCGAGATGATCACCGCCAAGCTCGACGCGAAGCAAATGCCACGCGACCTCATCTACCTCGCGCTCATCGAGTCGAACTTCAATCCCAACGCGCGCTCGAAAGTCGGCGCCGTGGGCATGTGGCAGTTCATGAGCGCCACCGCACGCCAACTCGGACTCACCGTCAAGGGCCGCACAGACGAACGCAAGAATCCGGACGACGCGACCGACGCAGCACTCACCTACCTCAGTCAGTTGCACGACCGATTCGGCTCGTGGTATCTGGCGGCGGCGGCCTACAACTCCGGCGCCGGCACGGTGTCGAAGGCGTTGAAGAAAGTCACCGGCAAGACACAAGGTACTGACGAGGACTTTTTCCGCATTCTCTCGTCGCTGCCGCGCGAGACACAGGACTACGTGCCGAAGCTCATCGCGTCGGCGCGAGTGGGAAGCAACCCCGAGGAGTACGGACTCTAAGCCCGGGCCACCACGAACGAACTGTTCGTGAACGGGTATCAGTTCGCGGAGGTACATCATGCACCCAATCATCGTGCGGTCAGCCCGCCAAGCCGGGCTCGCTATTCTCCTCGCTGCCTCGAGCGCGCTCTCCGCCGCCGCGCTGCCAACGCGCCCATTGCCAGTTCGTGCGGTTGCGGATGTCACCGAGAACGACGTCACTGCCTCGAACAAGAAAGTCGGCTCCGCGTACAGCGCACTCGTCGCCATGTGGAGTGCTGACTTCAAGCAACTTGGCGCAGACTTTACCGCGCCATCCATCGTTCGATATCGTGGCAATGTGCGCAGCCAGTGCGGAATCCTGTCAGCGAACAATGCGCAATACTGCGCGCAGGTGAACGCAATCTTCTTTGACGAAGTGTTCGTCGCGCGCCAGGCCAAGGCTGCGGCGCAGGAACTTGGCACGGATGGCGACATGGCCGCCGTCGGCATCATCGCGCATGAAATGGGGCACGCCGTCGCGATGCAGCTCGGACAGATGTCTCGCATTCCGTATGAGAACGAAGCCGCCGCGGATTGCCTCGCGGGTGCGTTTACGCAGCAGTCGGCCAAGGACGGCAGCCTCGAAAAAGGCGACCTCGAGGAAGCGTTCTTCGGTCTCGCGGCCGCTGGTGATCCCACGCCGGAGTTCACGGGCTACGAGCGTATCGACGCACGCATTGCGCGCCGAGCAGCGTTGATGGGCCACGGAACGCGGGATCAGCGGCTGGCCAACTTCAAGGCTGGCTACGACAAGGGACCCAAGGCCTGTCTCGCAGCGTTTGACTAGTCATCGACCACAGTAGGTGGGAGCTGGAAAGGCGCGACCGGCAGATTGTCCGGCGCGCCTTTCTTGTTGCCGCGTACGACGCAGCCGACATACGTTGGCGCCGAACCGACACACGAGGTCAGCGAACTGTCATCCCGCATGAGCGAAGCGAATGTCGGGATCTTCCATCGCGGCGCCAGCCAGTTCGCTTCCCGCCACCCGTTCGCCGATCAAGCGCGCACGAACGTCGCCCTCGTCATAATGGCTACTTCGATAGCGAGAACGTAAACGGTTGCTGTATTGCCTGACGCACGCGCTTGCCCTGAATCTCTGCGGGAGTGAAGCGCATGTTGGGCAACGCGTTCTTCACTGCCTCACTGAACAGGTCGTGGCTGGACTGGAGCACGATGAAGCTGCCCGGAACGAACGCGCCATTGGCGTCGACCACGAATTCCGCGAGCACTTCGCCTTCCACGTTCGCCTTACGAAGGATGTCTGGGTAGCGAAGGTTTCCCGTTCCGGGAATCTGCGTTGCTGCCTTCGTTACCTGAAACTCTTGATATGGCTTGTTGGGCGATGGCGGGCCTCCCACTGCCACTCCGTGAGTCACTGTTCCTACGCCGATTACGCCGATGACGGGAGACGCGGACGCAGGTCCTGGCTTGTCGCCTGCGCGAATCGTCGGACTGGCACCACTCGCCGGAGCGCGAGGTGAAACGTCATCGTTTCTCGAAAGCGAGAAGGTGAATGGCTGCTGCACGAGTTGCTTCACGTGTACTCCCCGAAGCTCGGCAGGAGAGAAGCGCATGTTCGGGAGTGCTGTCAGTACTGACTGCGTAAAGAGCTGGTGGTCGGACCGAAGTACCTTGAAGCTGCCCGGCACGAACGCTCCATGCTCATCAACGACAAACTGCCCCAGCACCTTGCCCTGAACATTCGCGCTTCGGAGGATATCGGGGTATCGTAAATTCCCCTCTCCGGGAATCTGTTGCACTTGCTTCGTCACCTGGAATTCGAAGTACGGTTGGTCAGCGCTCGCGTTTGCTGCCCTATTAGCAATTTCAGGCGTTGGGCCGATGATACCGTCCCCAATGCGCGACGTGCAGGCAGCAATACCAGCGATGACCGTTGCGACGAGCGCGACGACGATACGCGCCCCACGTCTATTCGAGCGGATGGGAAGCATGGCGGCAATCCTTCGTTCGAGATGTGAGCTGGACGCGGCGAGCATCGGAGCAAGCACTGTCGATCGCTGCCGCTGAGAGATGAGGACGAGAAGCTTTCCGTACTGCGTCGTGTTTGGTTCGGTGGCCAGCACGCGCGCATCGCAATCCACCTCGAGCGCGAGTCGGGCTCGGCGAACGATCCACCAGAGTGGCGCATTCCATGGCACCAGGGCGAGCGCGAACGCAGACCCGACGACAATCCAAGGATCGCGCGCTCGGCAGTGCTCCTGTTCGTGCCGGAGCACCAAGCGGCGCAACGGCGCGTCGAGCTCCAGCAGCGCCGCGGGAAAGAGCACACTCGGCCGCACGATGCCGACCACGGCTGGGCCGACGCTCGCGCTGACAAACACCGGAACGCCGTCGACAATTTGCGGCTGACTCGCGCGGCGAATGCGCGCGAGCATGACCAGTGAGTAGACGAGTCGCGCGAGTACTATGCCGCTAGTAATTGCCCACATCATCAGCAGTGCGACGTCCACCCAGTGCGTCCACGAAACGGCGGGAAGCTGGTCAGGCACCACTTGAATCGATGGCATCGTGGTGGCGACGGAGTGCATGGCGCCGGTTTCCGGAATGAGGCGCCGGACAACGGGGGCCAGCGCTGGCCATGCGACCGAACCACCGAGCGCAACAAGCCATGGCCACCGCGCCTGTTTCCCGACCGCCCGTAGCACCGACTCCGCGCAGAACGCCGAGGCACCCAGGAGTGCGGTGAACAGCAGTGCCGAGAGCATCCATGTGGCGATCATAGCGCGCCGCCGAAATCGGGCGGGTCGTTGAGACGCGCGGCAATGCGCCGGAGCTCATCTGCCGAGAGGTCGTGATCGTCCACCAACTGTGTGAGCAGCGCTTCTGGTGAGCCGAGAAACAGTGTGTCGATCAAGCGACGGAGGGCGCGTTGCTGCTCGGCGCGCTGCTTCACCTTTGGGTAGTAGCGGTGTGCGCGGCCTTCCTCTTCTCGTCGCACAAACCCCTTCGCCTCGAGGTTGCGAAGGATGGTGAGCACGGTGGTGTATGCGAGCGCGGTGCTGAGCGCTGCTTGCACTTCTGTTACTGTCCCCGAGCTCTGTTGCCAGAGTACGGTCATGACATCGAGCTCACGTTCTCCCAGCGAGACGGCGTCCATGGTACCTCCTTGTCATCCTGAGCGGGCGTAGCCACGCTGTCATCCTGAGCGATCGTAGCCACACTGTCATCCTGAGCGAGCGAAGCGAGTCGAAGGATCTGCATTCGACGCCTGCTACTATGTTGATAGTAGATTATGTGACAATGGCCCGGATGTCAACTATGCTCGTAGTAATGCCACGCTCATGTCGCTGGATTTCCTTGGCGCACGTGCTCCTGTACTAGCCAGATAGTTGATTTGGCCAGGTGCAGATCCTTCGACTCGCTTTCGCTCGCTCAGGATGACAAACGACTCACTGTCGCTCGCTCAGGATGACAACCGGCGCGGCTCAGGTCAGGAATTCATGGAGCAGCGAGTGGAAATGGTGCACGCCGTTCTCACGAGCCGCTGAGTAGCGCCCGCGATCGTAGATGCGCGAGCGAAGGTTCCGCTGCACGACTTCGCAAATCTGGATGTCCTCGTCCTGAATCTCATCGCTGAACGCGAGCAGCTTCGTCCACTCGGCGTCTGACGCCGCGTCGGCGGGAGGGTTGGCCGAATACCACTCGAAGACAACCTTGCAGCGGTCGTGCGCGAGGGGGATGACGACATTCGTCTGCATTTGGCCCATGTAGACGTTCAGCATGATGTTCGGGAAGAGCCACACGTACAGCGCCTCCGCCACGTCGACCTTCGCGGGATCATACCGGCGCTCGGCCGCATTGCCGCCGTGCACCGGCCGGAGCGGTGCGTGCTGGAAGGAGAAATAGCGGTGCGGCTCCACCGTGTAGTTGTCGTAGTCGAGCTCCTTGTGAAGCCCCGGGTGAACTACCGGCAGGTGATACCCTTCCAGGTAGTTGTCGACGTAGATCTTCCAGTTGCAGGCGATCTCCCACTCCTTGCGCACCACGTACTGCATGGTCTCGCAGTGAAACGGCTCGACTCGTTGCGGAATATCCTCGAGCACCTCGAGGAGCGGCGGCGCCTTGCCGTCGAGATTCGCGAAGACGAGTGGCCCCCACGTCGCAATTTGAACCGGCACCAGGTGCATGTCCGCCGGCGTGAAGTTCTGCACGCCTTCCATCTCCGGCGCGCGAAGAAGCGTTCCATCGAGTCCATACGTCCATCCGTGGTACCGGCACTGCAGCGTCTTCCGTTTGCCACAGCCTGAGGCCACCGGGCCCGCGCGATGGAGACAGACATTGTAGAAACCGCGGAGCAGTTCGCCGTCGCGAAGAATCACGATTGCGTCGTTGCCAACCTGGGCCGTGATGAACTGTCCGTGTTCGCGAAGTTCTTCCGTTCTTCCAACAAGCTGCCAGGTGTGCGCGAAGACCCGTTCGCGCTCCAGCTCGAGATAGACCGGATCATTGTAGAGACGCGCCGGAATGGTGGACGCGCGTTCGATGTTCGGGTCGAACGGAAAGATGAGCGACATGAATCGGTGGGTTCAGGACTTTACGCAAACCTCGCGCGAGTCACTGTGGGCGGATAGATGCCAGCTATGTTATGCTTGCTGGCGAGTCGCTCAATCGTCCATTCGCCGACCTGATCACCGATGACGAGTGCCGAATTTTCCGTCCGCCCTGCGACGATCGCCGACGTGGAGGCAATCGCGAGACATCGAGCCGAAATGTTTCGCGACATCCATTCGTTGGGCGACGAGCTGGTCACTGCGGTCGACGACGCCTCTCGCATCGCGATCGCGCACCTTCTCGACGCGGGCGAATACCTCGGTTGGCTCGTGACGCCAGCGGCTGAACCAGACACCATCGTCGCCGGCGCGGGCATTCGCCTTCGGCCGGCGCTGCCGAGCATTCAGACGCGCGCAGGGCGCACCGAAGTCATCACGGGACAGCAAGGCCTCATTGTCAACGTGTATACGGAGCGTCCGTGGCGCCGGCGCGGTCTCGCCGCGCTGGTCATGAGACACGTGCTCGAGGGCGCGCGCGCGCACCGCCTTGCCAGCATCGTGCTGCATGCGTCCAGGGACGGGCGCGCACTGTACGAATCGATGGGCTTCGTGCCGACGAACGAGATGCGATATGCGGGTGGCGCGACGGAGGAAAGCCAATAGTGCCGACACTGCATTCCCTTGCGCTGTTCGTCGCCGCCGGTTTGGCGCTCAACATCACGCCGGGCCCAGACATGCTCTATGTCGCCGCACGAGGGGCGAGCGAAGGCCGGCCGGCCGGCGTCGTGTCCGCATTGGGAATTGGCGCAGGGACGCTGGTCCACATCGCGCTTGTTGCGGCGGGATTGGCAGCGGTGCTCGCTGCCGTGCCCGTCGCGTATCTCGCAATTCGTCTTGGTGGTGCCGGGTACCTGATCTACCTCGGCGTACGCGCCCTGCTTTCCAAGTCGACGACTACCGCTGCTCCGCTCGCTCCTGCTTCGCTTGGTGCGATCTTTCGGCAAGGCGTCATCACGAATGTGCTGAATCCAAAGGTCGCGCTCTTCTTCCTTGCGTTCCTCCCGCAATTCGTCGACCCGTCACGTGGCAATCCCGCGCTGCAGGTCATTGGACTCGGCCTGCTCTTCAATACGACCGGTACGCTGGTGAATCTCGCTGTTGCCATTGGAAGCAGCAGTGCGGCAGAGCGGTTGCGCGCGCCGGGCGTTTGGCTTCAACGCGTGACGGGTGGCATCTTCGTAGCGTTGGGACTGCGGCTTGCCTTTGCAGCTCGCAAGTAAGGTTGTCGTTCCGAGTGAACGACGTGCAGATCCTTCGACTCGCTTCGCTCGCTCAGGATGACACGGTGCTGCTTCGCTCGCTCAGGATGACAGAGTGCTGCTTCACTCGCGCGGGATGACAGACATCTAACACGACTCACACCATGACCAGCATCCAGAACGTCTCCGATACCGCGCGCTGGGTTGCCGTCTACCGCGCCATGGAAACCGCTCGGCCCGATGCGATCTTCCGCGATCCGTATGCGGGACGACTGGCCGGCGATCTAGGGCAGCAGATCGTCGACGAGATGAAGCAAGGTCGCCGCATGGCATGGGCGATGATCGTCCGCACCGCCGTGATGGACGAGATGATTCTCGACCGAATCAATAACCATGGTGTCGACACCGTCCTGAACCTGGCGGCTGGCCTCGATACGCGGGCCTGGCGGCTCGCGCTGAAAGCCGACTTGCATTGGGTCGACGTCGACCTTCCCGCAATGACGGAGTACAAGGCGACGCGCATGCGTGGCGAAACGCCCAGGTGCCGTTACGAGGCGATCGCGGCGGACCTGACCGACGTCGCCATTCGCGACGCGTTGTTCTCGCAAATGGAAAGCAGGGCGCGCAAGATGCTCATCATCACCGAAGGATTGCTGATCTATCTCGCACCCAGCGAAGTCGAGTCGCTCGCACGCGCGATCCACTCCATGCAGAGTGCGCGCTGGTGGATCAGTGATGTCGCGAGCCCGATGCTGCTCGCGTGGATGGCCAAGAGTTGGGGCAAGGCCCTGGAAAAGGGCAATGCGCCATTCAAGTTCGGCCCCGCTGACAGCGCGGCGTTCTTTGCGCCGCTCGGCTGGAACGAAGCCGAGTTTCGCTCGCAGGTCGAAGAGGCAAAGCGCTTGCACCGCGAAATGCAGATGGCGTGGTTCTGGCGCGTCTTTTCCCTCTTCATGCCGCCCAAGCGCCGCGCCGAGATGAAGCGGATGTCGGGGATGATTTTGTTGGAGCGTAGCGGCCGTTGACGTTGAAGACCGTGTGCGTGTTTTGCGCAGCAAGCACGGGGTCGGATCCTGCGTATGCGAGCCAAGCCGTCGAGATGGGACGCTATCTCGCGGAGAGTGGACGGCGCGTCGTGTATGGTGGTGGTCGCACAGGCTTGATGGGAGCACTCGCCGAAGGTGTGTTAGCAGCGGGTGGTCAGGTGATTGGCGTCATGCCGAAGCATCTTGTCGATCGCGAGATTGCGCACACCGGCCTTACGGAGTTGCGCATCGTAGCATCCATGCACGAGCGCAAATCACTGCTCGCGGAAATGGCCGATGGCTTTCTCGCGATGCCCGGCGGGCTCGGGACTCTGGAGGAGCTGTTCGAGATATGGACGTGGGGACAACTTGGCTTGCACCGCAAGCCGTATGGTCTCCTCGAGGTCAATGGCTTTTTTGCTCCGCTGTTGACCTTTCTCGATCACGCAGTCGCGGAGGGGTTCATCAAGCAGGAGTATCGCGACCTGCTCGTGGTGGACACGGAGCCGAGTACGTTGATTTCGCGAATGGAATCGATGTCGCCACCGGCGCTGCCGCGATGGGTTGATGCGGTGAGTACGTAGTCCGAGAGGAAGGGGTGCAGATCCTTCGACTCGCTGCGCTCGCTCAGGATGACAACGGATCGCTGCGCTCACTCAGGATGACAACGGATCGCTGCGCTCGCTCAGGATGACAACGACTTGCTCGCTCAGGATGACAGCTATTTGAATCCCTGACCGCCTGTGCGGTTGTCGGTCACGAAGTGCGGCTGCGCGGGCATCTTGATGGCCGGTAGGGACTTCGCGTCAATCACCGTGGTCGCCGGCACGATTCCGTTTTCACTCAACAGGAACGCCACCAAACTGTACGTCTCCTCTGGCGTCAACGAGTTCGGTGAACTCAGCGGCATTGTCCGGTGGATGTAGTCGTAGAGCGTCGTCGCGTACGGCCAGTAATTGCCAATCGTCTTAGGCGCCTTCGCGTCTGTCGCAAAGACAAAACCCGGCGCCGGCTCTCGGCCAATCAACTTCGGGACCTTCTCGATGCCCTCGCCCTTGGGGCCATGGCACACGGCGCACTTCGCCGCGTAGATCGTTGCACCCACGGCTGCAGTGCCTTGGCCCGCGGGCAAGCCAGCTCCCGATGCATTCGCGTCGATGTCGATGGCCGCGATTTCCGCCGGCGTCGGCGTGTGCCCAATGCCATACGTCGACGGATGCGCGCCCGCGGCGCTCTTGGCACCGTCGGTGCATCCCGCCACAATAAGTAGCAATGCAGCACTAAGTAGGCGCGCGGTCATCTCAGCCGCCGAATCCCGTGACGCCGTCGGCAGCCACATTCCACGAACGAATCGCATTGAAGTGATAGTCCGTCCCTGGCCCGCGCACGCGGCGATACTCGTCGAGCGTCGGTTGCATATAGCCCGTCTCATCCCTGGCGCGACTCATGAGTTTCGCGGCCTGTCCGTCCCAGTTCCACATGTACTGGAATCGTGTGTGCGCATAGGGATGCGCCGTTCCAAGAATCTCCGCCGCCTGCCACGTCCTGCCGCCATCGACGCTCACGTCAACGCCTGTAATCTTGCCGCGACCTGTCCACGCAATGCCGGTAATCGGACGCCAACCCGCACCACCCAACCGCTCAGGAAATGCTGGCGACGTAATGATTGACTTCGCATCCATCACGAAGCTGAATTGGCGCGACGTACCATCAGGCAATGGGTCGGTGTACTTCACCGTTTCGTCACGCGACATATTCGGCTGATCGATGACCTTGAGGCGACGCAACCATTTGATGCTCATGTTGCCTTCGTAGCCGGGCAACAGCAATCGCGCAGGATAGCCATTCGCGGGACGTACAGGCTCTCCGTTTTGCGCATACGCAATCATCGCGTCGCCCTGCATCTTTTCCATCGGAATACTGCGCGAGAGCACGGCCGCATCACCGCCTTCCGCCAGCACCCACCTGGCGCCCTGCGCCACGCCTGCTTCCCGCAACAGCGTCGACACGAGCACGCCCGTCCACTCGGCGTTGCTCGTCATGCCGTCGACATCTTGCGGCGTCATCTCCGCCTTAGGCGTACGATACGCCGAGCGACCGTTGCCCGCGCACTCGACGAAGTAGGTGTGCGTTTCGGCAGGAAATCGCTTGAGCTCGTCGAGCGTAAAGCGCAGCGGCCGAGCGACCAAGCCGTGAATCGTCAGGCTGTACTTTGCCGGATCGATGAGTGCAATGCCGTTGTGGTGTCGCTGAAAATGCAGGTCGGACGGCGTGATGGTGCCGAGCAGATTTTGATGCGGTGTGTTCGTCGCGCCGGTGGTGACATTGAGTGGTGCAAGCGCCGGCTTTTCGAATGGAGAGCGCTCGCCCAGCGGTCCTGACGGAAGGCCGGGCACTTTCGTGGGATCCGTTGGCACAACGGGCAGCGCCGCTACAGCTGGCGGCGCGGCGGCAGGAGCTTGTGCAATGAGGCGTGCCAGCGGCGCAGTGAGCGCGACACCAGCGGCAATGCCGGCGGTTTGGAGCAAGTCGCGCCGAGTGAGTTTGGGCTTTTCGTCGGATGGAGTAGTCACGCGAGTAGAATATCGGGGCTGCCAGCCCCTCGATAGATGCGAGATTGGCGTGATAGTGGTGTGCCACCTGCGCGCCCGCTCGATTGGCGGTATAGTCCCCACATGTCCGCCGACGCAGAGCCCACGGAGCCTCTCACTTCTGTGTTTGATGTCGTGGACGGCGTGAGCATCCACTCTCGTGTGTCGACGCGCATGTTCAGCGACGGTCGCACGCGTCTCGTGTTCGTGCATGGACTTGGCGTGTCCGTCCGCTATCTCGAGCCAACGATGGTCGAGCTTGCACGTGAGCATCCTGTCGCGGGCATCGACCTTCCAGGTTTTGGACGGAGCGGAACGCCGCCCAAGGCACTCGACACTCCGGGCCTGGCCATGGCGCTCGCGCACTGGCTCGATGCGCGCGGCATTGGGCCGGCGGTGTTCATCGGCAATTCGTATGGTTGCCAGATCATCGTGGAGCTTGCGTTTCAGGATCCGTCGCGTGTGGTGGGACTCGTGCTCAATGCGCCGACGATGGATCCCGCACACCGTACCATCTTTGGCCAGTTATGGCGCGTGCTCGTCGACATTCCGTTCGAGCCATGGCGCCTCGGATTCCTCGTGGCGCATGACTACTTTCGGGCACGACCCTTACGATTGCTGGCCACGCTGCGCCATGCACTCGCCCATCACATCGAGGAAAAGCTGCCAGACATCGTTGCGCCCACCATTGTCGTCTGCGGCGCGCAGGATCCCGTGGTCACCGTCGCGTGGGCCGCTGAAGCGGCGCGGCTCGTCGGTATTTCGTCGCACGGGTCTGCGGGCGCAAAGCTTTCCGTCGTGCCCTCTGCGGCGCATGCGCTTCCCTATGATAGTCCTGTCGTTCTCGCCAATCTTGTAGATGGCTTCGTGAAGCGCGCACAACGACGGACTCGCGGGCGATGAACCATCGTATCAAATCGATCTTCGGTGGCTCGGTCGGCAATCTTGTTGAGTGGTACGATTGGTACGTCTACTCCGCGTTCTCGCTGTACTTCGCCAAGGTGTTCTTTCCGCCGGCGAGCCAGACTGCGCAGCTCCTCAATGCGGCTGCGGTGTTCGCGGTGGGATTTCTCATGCGGCCCGTCGGTGGCTGGCTCATGGGCCGGTACGCGGATCGGCATGGGCGGCGCGCGGCACTGAGCATCTCCGTTCTCCTGATGTGTTTCGGCTCGCTGATGATCGCCCTGACGCCAGGCTATGCGAGCATCGGCGTTGCAGCGCCAATTCTGCTCGTGATCGCGCGGCTGTTACAGGGATTGAGTGTCGGTGGCGAGTACGGAGCGAGCGCCACGTATCTCAGTGAGATGGCGGGCCAGCGCTTACGCGGCTTCTACTCGAGTTTTCAGTACGTCACGCTCATCAGTGGACAACTGGTCGCGCTCGTCGTGCTGCTCGTGCTCCAACGACAGCTCGGCGCCGCAACGCTGGAGAGTTGGGGTTGGCGCATCCCGTTCGCGATCGGTGCCCTGCTCGCTGTTGCGGCGCTGTGGCTGCGTCGAGGGATCGAGGAGACGCCGTCTTTTCGTGCGGCGTCTGCGAGTGGAGAGGTGAGTTCGTCGCGCGCACGTGTGCGGGAGCTGCTGCGTTATCCACGCCAGATTGCGACAGTTGTCGGGCTTACGGCTGGTGGCACTGTCGCTTTTTACACATTCACGACGTACGCGCAGAAATTCCTCGTCAACTCGGCCGGATGGAGCAAGGCAGACGCATCGCGCATCTCGGCGCTGTCGCTGCTCGTTTATATGCTCTTGCAACCGGTCGTCGGTTACATCTCCGATCTCGTTGGCCGACGGCCCGTGCTCATCTCGTTTGGCATACTCGGCACGCTGGGTACCGTGCCGGTGATGACGGCGTTGGCCAAGGCGCATGACGAGCGAACGGCGTTTCTCCTGCTGATGTCCGCGCTCGTCGCGGTGAGTGGTTACACGGCGATCAATGCCGTGGTAAAGGCCGAGCTGTTCCCGACGGAGATTCGCGCGCTTGGCGTTGCGTTGCCGTATGCGGTGACGGTGGCAATTTTTGGCGGCACAGCGGAATACATCGCGCTGTGGGCCAAGAACGCGGGACATGAAGCGTGGTATTTCTGGTACGTCACCGCGTGCGTCGCACTGTCACTCTGCGTCTATGCGACCATGCCGGAGACACAGATGGCAATGGCGAACGACCTGGGAGAGGACGGCAGAGCGTAGGTGTAGAGATGTTGAACGGTTGGAGAACTGCTGAACCGCAGAGGACGCGGAGGGGCAGAGGAACGCAGAGTAACTCGCTGTCATCCTGAGCGAGCGTAGCGACTTGCTGTCATCCTGAGCGAGCGTAGCGAAGTCGAAGGATCTGCACCCTCAGTTCGCCCACTCAAGTGTGCTCAGCACAACAGTTTTCCTCCGCGCCCGCTGCTCCTCTGCGTCCTCTGCGGTTCAGCAGTTAATGCGATTATTCGATGAAGTCTCTGCGCACTCTCACATGCGGTCGGTGAGGATCAGCTGCGTGAGCGCCGACGCACCGCGGGTACGAGGCCGAGCAATCCCGTTGCGAGCAGCACCAGGGACGCCGGCTCTGGCGTTGCTGTCACGACCTGCGCGACGGCGAAGGTGCCATTGCCATTTGCATCATTGAAGATCTGCGTGGCCACACCGGACACCGGCGCGGCAGCCACGATGTTGTTGCCGTTGTTGGCATACACGTCCGAGACGCCGGTGAACAACGGTGCACCGTATGGCCCCTGCGCTGCATATCCACTCGTGTTCACTGTGCCAAGGCCGTTGTACGTCGGAGCAAACGCCAATCCCAGGGCGTTGAGGAAGGGATCGGAGTACTGCGCTTCTATCGCGGGCCCGCCGGTACCTGTGCCGCCCTCATAGAACACGTGACCGCCGCCCAGCACATAACTCGCGAGACCTGCGCCATTCTGCGTCTGGTTTCCACCGCCGAACACCACGTTGTAACCGGTGAATGACGCAGCTGCGTCGTTAACAGTGACGGTGAGCCCCGCGCTCGTGAGGAAGTTCGTAAACGCGGAGTTCGTGAGGAATCCGTTGTTGCTGTAGATCAGGACGTTGCCGGAGCTGACGTTGAAGAAGCCAAGGACGTTGGTGAGGAACTGCTGTTCGTGCGCGCCGAACGTCCCTCCACCGGTCAGCCATTCGTCATGCGACACGACCGCACTTCCCTGCGCCTTCGCCGAGGTGGCGATGGTGGCCAGGCCGAGCGACAGGAGGCCTGCTTTCAACAGGGAGTGAAATCGCATGTCACATACCTCTATGATGGAGTAGTCGCGTCCAGCCTGTGAGTAGATGCGCGGCCGAGATGCTCCATGCCAAGGCAAGCCAGGTGCCAATCTCAACTGCCCGTTTTGCACCACGGTCGCCCGTTCAGCGACCGGCTCCGGAGTCTCGGGACAGGAGTCTGTTTCTTCGATGCAGCACTACCTGTCGCCTCGCTGCAACACTCGATCGAGTTCTGGCGACAGGTCTTTGCGGGTCGTACCGAGCTGGCAGAATCGTTCGTCGACTACAACGCGCGAATCTTGATATTGCGGAACGACAACGTGCCATTGTGGTCGCCCTGCATGGCAAGGTGACCGCTCTTCATGCGACCATACTTCGGCCACGCCGCAAACTTGCTCGCCTTGACCTTCGCCTCCCAATCCGGGCTCCACTCCTCGTACTCGAGCAGCTTGAACCCATTGAGCCAGTGCTCCACATGCGCGCCCTTGGCCACGATGCGCGTGACGTTCCAATCGCCAACCGGCTTGAGATGCCCAATTGGCGATGGGTACAGGCCGTAGGCAGCACCCGCACATGTAAGACGGGTCTTGTTGTCCGCCGCCTTGATGTCATCGAGCAACTGATACTCCGGCGCAGTCCAATAAATCTTGTCGAACTCCTCGGTGCCCCGATAGAAGATCCCACTGTTGCCCGCCTCGCCGATCTTCCATTCGATCATGAGGTCGAAATCGCCGAATTCTTCCTTCGACACGATGTCCTCGACCGGCGTGGACTTAGTTAACGTCCCATCGGCGACTCGCCAGCCCGCGGGAATATCGGAGCGCTTGTAGCCGCGCCACGCATCCAGGTTCTTGCCATCAAACAGCAGCTTCCACCCGGCCGCCTTCTCGGCGGCCGAGAGCGTGTTCGGGGCAGCGGACGCTGACATCGGCGACGCCTGCGATTGCGCCGCAGGCGGGCTGGAACAAGCAGCAAGCGACGTGGCCAGTAGCGCGATGGTCGTCGGCCGAAGGCGAGCGAGAAGAGTCATGACAGTCCTCTGAAGTCGTTGTCGTCGTACACGTTCAAACAATTCGTTGGGCCGAATATATGACCACGCGCGACCCTTCGGACAAGAATGCCGACGAGGGCGCCGTACGAAGAATCTCAGCGAAGGATTGTCCATGGAGATCCAGCGAACCACTGAGCCTCACGTTCGTCACAGGCCACACGCTCCACGATGGATGCGTCACCTGTCACTCGATCGTGCCGCCATCACGCTGCTTCGTATAGCCCCAGTAGTGCTCCGTGATGAATTCCTCGCTGCCCGCTTGTAACGGCTGAGGCTGGCCACGCGGGTGCATCGCGAGCAACGTCCAATTGAAACACGCGGTCCGGCTCGCGCGAACCACAAGTCATTGGCACCTTGTCCTCCTGGGCAACGCGAAGCAACACTTTGTCATCCTGAGCAAAGCGAAGGATCTGCACGTCTTCACAGGAGATTTACGATGGGAAGATGCTACGCTGCCGTGACTTCCGTTGCGCTGATTCTCGTCTCGTTCGCGACGAGCACCAGCAACGCGCAATCAGCCCCCATTACCATCCGCACGGGTCGCGTTATCGACGGACGCGGTGGCATCACGACCGCGAAGGCCACGATCACGGTAACGGGCGACAAGATTTCGACGTTGAGTAGCGGCGCCACCAAATCGGCGACGTACGATCTCTCCCGCTACACGATCCTCCCAGGTCTCATCGACGGACACGATCACGTCGGTTGGCACTTCAATAGCGCGGGCCGTTTTCATACGTCCGCCGACGGGGAAACGACGACCGATGAAGCACTCGCAGCGGCCGGCAACGCGTATACGACGCTTCTCGCCGGATGGACGACCATCGCGAGCCCTGGTTCGGCCTCAGACGCACCACTGCGTGATGCAATCGCTCGCGGTGTGATTCCCGGTCCGCGCATTGTCACATCGCTCGACCCGCTTTCGTCTGCGCGACTCGTTCCGGATTCCATTCGCGCAATCATCCGTCGTCGTAAGACGGAAGGTGCGGACTTCATCAAGATCTTTGCGTCAGCCAGCATTCGTGATGGCGGAAAGCAAACCTGGAGCGACGAACAACTCGCTGCGGGCTGCGGTGAAGCGAAGACGCTCGGTTTGCGCACAATGATCCATGCGCATAGCGCAGAAGCGATGCGCGCCGCGGCGCTGGCGGGGTGCACACAGGTCGAGCATGGGGTGTTTGCCACGCAGGACGTGCTCGACCTCATGGCACAACGCGGCACCTATTTCGATCCGCAGTGCGGACTTGTGTTTCGCAACTACCTCGACAACCGCGCGAAGTACGACGGCATCGGCAACTACAACTCGGCGGGCTTCGAATCGATGGAAAAGGCGCTGCCGATGGCGGCGAACGTGGTGCGCATGGCGTCGCACACGAAGGGATTGAAGATGGTATTCGGGACAGATGCAGTGGCGGGCGCGCATGGTCGCAACGCAGAGGAACTCACCTGTCGCGTGACCAGCGGTGGTCAGGACGCGATGTCGGCGATTGTGTCTGCGACGTCGCTGAACGCGGAATCCCTTGGGCTCGGCAAGGAAATCGGTACGATTGCACCGGGCTTCCAGGCGGACATCATCGCCGTCGATGGCGATCCGACGAAGGACATCAGCGCACTAGGCAGAGTGGTCTTCGTGATGAAGGGCGGTCGCGTCTATCGAGCCCCATGAACTGTCATCCTGAGCGAGCGAAGCGAGTCGAAGGACCTGCACCTGCTGTTTGTATTCGCCACTCGCCTGTGTGATCATCGGGGGCCACACAGATGTGCTGTTCGCTCAGGACGACGCGCGCCGAAGCGACACCCCACTCTGCGCATCGAAGAGATGCACCATGGATGGATCTATATGCACCCGCACGAGTGACCCTACAGCCGGACGAACCCCAGGCGCCCCGCGCACCGTGAGCGGCACGCCATCCACGCGTAAATGCAGCAGTTGCTCGTGGCCGAGCGCCTCGGCAAGCTCGACTGTCGCGTCGAAGCTCTCGTGATCTGGCGGCGCACCAGTCGCCACCGATGTCCGCAAATGCTCAGGACGTACGCCCAGCACGACAGCTCCAGCTTCCGGCAGGCGCTCGAGCACAGTGAGCGGCGGCGCGCTTAAAGTGAGCCGAGGCGCCGCGTCGGGGCGCACCGTTGCGGCATCACCATCCCGGCCAAGCGTGCCCGGAATGAGGTTCATCGGAGGACTACCAAGGAAGCCAGCCACGAACGTATCGGCTGGTCGCTCGTAGACCCGCGCGGGGGTATCCACCTGGCGAACACGACCCTGATGCATCACGACGATCCGATCTCCAAGCGTCATCGCCTCGATCTGGTCGTGCGTTACGTACAGCATCGTTGCGCCAAGCCGGCTGTGCAGCGTAGCGAGTTCGCGCCGCATCTCGCTCCGCAACGCCGCATCGAGATTCGACAGCGGTTCGTCGAACAGGAACACACTCGGCTCGCGAACGATTGCGCGCCCGATTGCCACGCGCTGGCGCTGTCCGCCAGAGAGTTGTCGTGGTTGCCGGTCGAGAAAATCCGTGAGTCCGAGCGTCGCGGCAGCAGCGTCCACGCGTGTATTCACCTCTGCCGTGGGGCATTTGCGCAGACGCAAGGCAAAACCCATGTTCTCGCGCACTGTCATGTGCGGATACAGCGCGTAGCTTTGGAACACCATGGCAATGTCCCGCTCTGACGGTGGCACGTCGTTCACGACTCGTCCACCAATCGAGAGTCGGCCGGAGCTGATCGCCTCCAGCCCTGCAACCATCCGGAGCGTCGTGCTCTTGCCGCACCCGGATGGTCCCACGAGCACGACGAGTTCGCCCGCCGCAACGGAGAGGTCCACTCCGTGCACCGCAACGACGTTACCGTCATACACTTTGCGTACGGCCTCCAGCTCGACCGTTGCCGCAGTCTTCGAATTGGCTGTCACGTAACTCTCTCGGTATCGCGTTTGGCCCATTGGGCAGGCGCCGTGCCCTTCCGGAACGCATGAGCAACTCCCACCGCTTTCCCGACGACTTTCTCTGGGGCGCATCCACGTCGGCCTATCAGATCGAAGGCAGCCCACTCGCCGATGGCGCTGGGCCGAGTAT
This sequence comes from bacterium, assembly GCA_039934235.1. Classification (GTDB taxonomy): domain Bacteria; phylum Gemmatimonadota; class Gemmatimonadetes; order Gemmatimonadales; family Gemmatimonadaceae; genus AG11. The sequence goes on from JBDTMO010000006.1 coordinate 19,583, forward strand.
CTGGCAGCGCTTTGCGCACAGTCCTGGGCGCACGACGAATGGTGACACCGGGGACATCGCGTGTGACCACTACAATCGCTGGCGCGACGACGTTGCCCTCATGGGCGACCTTGGCCTTCAGGCGTATCGGTTCAGCATTAGCTGGAGTCGCGTATTTCCCGCCGGCACTGGTGCGATCAATGAGAAGGGATTGGACTTTTACGACCATCTCGTCGACGCGTTGCTCGCCGCCAACATCACGCCCAACGCAACGCTCTTTCACTGGGATCTTCCCGCGGCGCTCGACGATCGCGGCGGTTGGCTCAATCGCGATGTGGCCGAATGGTTCGGCGATTACGCGACGGCAGTGTTTGCGCGTCTCGCCGATCGCGTTCCCCTGTGGGCGACGCTGAACGAACCGTGGGTCGTGACTGATGGTGGCTACCTGCACGGTGCGTTGGCGCCGGGGCATCGCAATCTGTTCGAGGCGCCGCTCGCGAGTCACAACCTGCTCCGCGCGCATGGTCGTGGTGTGCAGGCGTTCCGCGCGGAATCGCGCACGGGCCAGGTTGGGCTCGTCGTCAACCTCGAGCCGAAGGATCCGGCCACGGATACGCCTGAAGACCACGAGGCGGCGCAACGCGGTGATGCGTACATGAATCGGCAATATCTCGATCCCGTGTTTCTCGGATCGTACCCGGACGAGATGCGCGACATTTTTGGTATCGCGTGGCCGGATTTCCCCGCCGACGATTTCAAGCTCATTGGCGAGAAGATCGATTTTCTTGGAATCAACTATTACACGCGGGGTGTCGTTCGAAATGATCCCCTCGCGCTCCCGGTGCGGATCGCCTACGTGCGGCAGCCCGAGCACACCTACACGGAAACCGGTTGGGAGATGCATCCGCCCTCGCTGACCCGGACGTTGACGTGGGTTACCGAGCGATACGGTCGCCTTCCGTTGTATGTCACCGAGAATGGCGCCGCGATGTATGACGCGCCGCACACGATCGACGGACACGTCAACGATCCGCTGCGCGTGTGGTACTTCCGCGAGCATATCAAGGCGGTGCACGACGCGATTGAACAAGGCGCCGACGTGCGTGGCTACTTCGCGTGGAGCTTGCTCGACAACTACGAGTGGAGCCTTGGCTTCTCCAAGCGCTTTGGCATCGTGCACGTGAATTACGCCACGCAACAACGCACGCCGAAGGCGAGCGCGCTCTTTTATCGCGAGGTGATTCGCTCCAACGGTGAAGCGCTGGACGTTTAGGCATACTGTCATCCCGCACTCGCGCTGCGAGTGTCGGGATCTACCGTGCCCGTCGCGCGGCTCGCTCACTTCACACTCCCTTCCGTCACGCCTTCGACGTAGTAGCGCTGCAGGAAGAGAAAGAGCGTCAGCACTGGAAGCACGGTGATGACGGCACCAGCCATCATGAGCTCGACGTCCTGCGCGTGCTCGCCAACGAGGCCCGCGAGCGCAACGGGCAGCGTGTACTTCCTGTCGTCACTGAGGACGATGAGTGGCCACATGAAGTCGTTCCACGTGGCGAGAAAGGTCCAGAGCGCGAGTGTCGCCAGTACGGGCTTGATGGTCGGCAGCACGATCGACCGGAAGACGCGAAACTCACTCGCGCCATCGATGCGCGCGGCATCCAGCAAGTCATCCGGAATGGCGAGCGCATACTGCCGCACGAGGAAGATCCCGAAGATGCTCGCGAGCCCAGGGACGATCACGCCACCATAGTTGTTCACAAGGCCGAGCGATTTTACCAGCAGGAAGAGCGGTAGCATTGCCACCTGGACGGGAATCGCCAGGCCGGCTGTTAGAATGCGAAATGTTTGATTGCGCCCGGCAAATCGTAGTTTTGCAAACGCGTAGCCAGCCGACGAATTGATCGCGAGCGCCGCAATGGTCGTCACCACGGCGACGAACGCGCTGTTCAACGCATACCGGCCCAGGTCCAGTCGCCCGAACAGGTCGCGGTAGTGAACCAGCGTTGGATGATGCGGAACAACTGCCGGCGGAAATGTCGACGCTTCACCCGTCGCCATGAATGACGCACTCAGCATCCACAGCAGCGGCAGGAGCGACAACGCGCCAAAGACGACCAGCGTGGCGTGGAGTGCCACGCTGGCCCAACGATCTCGCTGCGCGCGCGACTGCGTCATGTGTCCGCGCGCGGCGAAAGCCGTCGCTGGATGATCGTGAACACGACGATGAGCAGGAACAGTAGAAATGCGATGGCCGCCGCGACGCCGAGGCGCCACCAGCGGAAACCTTCCTCGTACATGTAGAGGACGAGCGACGTCGTCGCGCGAAGCGGCCCACCTTGCGTCATCACGTATGGTTCCGTGAAGAGCTGGAGATAGCCGATCATCGTCACGATCACGACGAAGAACAGCGTTGGCGCCAACATTGGAATTGTCACGTGGCGAAAACGCTGGAAGGCCGTCGCACCGTCGAGCGCTGCGGCTTCATGCAGCTCGCGGGGAATGTTCTGCAAGCCCGCAATGCAGATGAGCATGTTGTAGCCGAAATTCTTCCACGTCGCCATCAGGATGATGGCCGGCATTGCCCAGCGTGGATCGCCCAGCCAATCGATCTGCGGGACTCCGACGTGCCCCAACAAATAGTTGAGCAGCCCGTACTTCGCGTGGTACAGATATCGCCACACGATTGCGACAGCGACGAGCGTCGTCACGAAGGGAGCAAAGAACACGGCGCGCGCGGTGGATTTCCAGCGAAGCGCACGCGCGTTCACCAGCAGTGCAGCGCCAAGCGATGCAGCCACGGTCAGTGGTCCACCGACGAGGGCGAAGTAGAGCGTGTTGCGCAGCGCCTGCCAGAACAACGGCTCGTGCAGCACGCGCACGTAGTTGCGAAAGCCCACCCAGCGCGCTGCGCGTGGATCGGCCAGCGCGTAGAGGTCGAAGTCGGTAAAGCTCAAACCGACCGCTGCGATCACTGGCCCGAGAAAGAAGATCACAATGAGCACCAGCGCGGGCGCGACGAACCACCAACCCGGCGCAATGCCTCGCGCGCGACTCACCGGCTCGCCTGCCACGCTCACTGTTGTTTTCCTGAGGTGGTCCGTTGCGCCATCATCCAACGTCGCTTCTCGAGCACCGCGTCTACCTGCGCGTCCAGCGAGGTAAGTGCTTCATCGATGCTCTGCCGGCCGCGCGCCGCGCGTTCGGTTGCTTGCGCGACGAGTTGCAGGATCAACTCCGACTCGGGCACAGGTGGTGTCGGCACCACTCGCCCCAACTGCGTGCGAAAGGCGGCCAGGTAGGGATCGTTCGCCAGTGCAGGTGCTGCCCACGCGGAGCGGCGCGCGGGAAGGTCACCTGTCTTCCCGTAAAAGCGCGCCTGCAGCGCCGGATCACTCATGAACGTGATGAAGCGCCATGCCGCAGTTTTCTTCTTCGACGTCCGCATGATCACGATGCTCGATCCACCCGCGAGTGAAACGCCCGCGCTGTCCGGGCCGGGAAGCGGTGCGGTCATCCACGCGTTCTGCAGCGAGGCAGGTATGCGCTCCTTGAACGCGCCGACCTGCCATGGCCCGGTGATGTACACCGCGACTCTGCCCGCGGCGAACTCCTGATACACGTTGCTGATCTGCGTGGTGGCGAGCGGCGGTACAAACCCGTCCTTGAAGAAGTTGATATAGAACTCGAAGCCGCGCCGAAATGCCGCTTCGTGAAATGCGCCACGCGTTCCGTGATCCGCCAGCAGTTGCGATCCGGACTGCATGCCGAAGATGACCGGTTGCGGCCACTCATTCACTGGAAACAGCGCGGGGAACGCACCGGCTGGTTGTACCTTCTTGACGCGTATCAGCATGTCGCGCAGGCCGGCCCACGTCGTCGGTGGCGACATCACACCTGCCGCGCGAAACAGGTCCGAGCGATAGAACATCACCGGCGTGTCGACATACCACGGAATGCCGTACAGCACGTTGTCCACGACATTCGTGGCGAGCACGCCTGGGAAATAATCGGCGCGCGGTACGAGCGTCGAATCATGCGCGACCAGTGTATCGAGCGGCTCGAGTGCGTTCAGTGCCGAGAATTCCGGAATCCACGTGTTGCCCAGTTGCACGACGTCGGGCAGCGCTCCGCCGACATACGCCGTGAGCAGCTTCTCGTGCGCTGCAGTCCATGGAATGGCCTGCACGCGAACGTGCACACCGGGATTCTGTTGCTCGAACTCACGTGCAATAGGAGCGAGCGCTTCACCCTCTGCGCCGAACGCCCATACACGGAGTT